>CAYYHT010000015.1:0-25753 GCA_964471355.1 uncultured Enterobacteriaceae bacterium | reverse complement strand
ACCCGAGTCGTCCGGGGCAGCGGCCGCCTGGGCGCAGCCCGCATCAAAAGACCCTTCGGGCCATTTTCAACGGCCTGCTAATGGCATTGCGGCAAACACGTCGAGCAGAGCTTCGCGATGCCATCGGAGACGAGAGAGCATGCGTCGTCGGACTGGCTAGACGCCCTAATCCATGGCAGCGTCGAAGGTGCCGTCCGGAGTACCCCATGCGAAATCTGATCCTTGTCTCCCTCCTGTTCTCCTTTGGGTGTCGCAATGACATCGACAATGACGAGGACCACGTGCCCGATTGGGCGGACTGCAACGACGAGGATGCGGCGGTCGGCCCCGGACAAATAGAGGTATGCAACGGCATCGACGACGACTGTGACGGCGTCGTGGACGGGAACGCTGTGGACGCGCCCACGTTCTACGCCGACGCAGATGGCGACGGGGCGGGAACGATTGGGGCATCTGGAGTCTTCTGCGATGCCCCCACGGGCTACGTCAGCAACGCCGACGACTGCAATGACTCCGATGCGATGGTGCACCCGGGTGCTGTCGAGGACGACTGCACCGACCCCAAGGACTACAACTGCGACGGATCGGTGGGCTACGCCAATGCAGACGGTGACGGCTTTGCGGCCTGTGAAGACTGCGACGATGACAACGGTTCAATCAGTCCCAATGCGGTCGAGATCTGTGACGCGGTCGACAACAACTGCGACGGTGCGGTCGATGAGGCCGGAGCGTTCGGAGAGGCGATTTGGTACTCGGACAAGGACTTGGATGGCTTCGGAGACCCCTCCGCGTCCAGCAGTGCCTGAGCAGCCAACGGGCTCTGTGGCCGACAACTCAGACTGCGATGATGCTGCCGTCGATGTGCATCCGGGCGCGAGCGAGACCTGCAACGACACCGATGACAACTGCAACGGCTTTGTGGACGATACGGCAACCGACACCACCACCTGGTTCAGCGACGTCGATGGCGACGGGCATGGAGGCAACCTGACCGTCGAGGCCTGCACCCAGCCGTCTGGCTACCTGTCGACCGGCGATGACTGCAACGACGCAAATCCGCAGACGTACACGGGCGCCGACGAGCTGTGCGACGGCGAGGACAACGACTGTGATGCCGAGGTCGACGAGGACGCGGTCGACAGGTCGACCTGGTACGCGGACGCGGACGGCGACCGATACGGCGACGACGATCTGACCTCGGACGCGTGTGACGCACCCTCGGGCTACATCGCGTTTGGCGGAGACTGCGACGACAGCGACTTCGGCATCCGACCCGGCAGCGTCGAGCTGTGCAACGGCGTGGACGACAACTGCAACGGGGCACCGGACGAGGGCCATCCGCTGGTCACCGCCTATGCCGATGCCGACGGGGATGGCGAGGGCGATGCCAGCGCGACGCTCGAGATCTGCGCTCTGCCGGCGGGATATGTCTGGGACAGCTCGGACTGCGACGACGGGGACAACGCGCTGTTCGCCGGCAACGTCGAGACCTGTGATGACGGCATCGACAACGACTGCGACGAAGATGTGGACTGTGCCGACATCGAGGGCTGCAAAGAGATCGATGCGGCGTGCTGGGTCTGCCCGGACTTCGTGACCGATCCGGACGAGACCTGCGACGACGGAAACACAATCGACAACGACGGCTGTGACGCGAACTGCCAGTCCGAGTGGGACGGAGCCATCACCTTTACAAACTGCGGCAAGACGGGGCGCGATGGCCCCACTCAAGCAGAATGTGACTCCGAATATGCAGGCACCAACTTGGATGGCTCGGTGGCGCTGTCCTCGGGCTACCAGTCCTGGACCGTACCCAGCGACGGCACCTACCAGATCACCGTCTATGGCGCTCAGGGAGGCGATGGCGCCAACAGCAGGACGGTTCGCGGACTGGGCCAAGCGGGTGGTCAGGGCGCGATGATGGAAGGAGAGTTTGACCTCACCGAGGGCGAAGTCATCGTTGTGGTCGCCGGCCAACAAGGCACAGGTGGCCTTGGCAACTGCAACTGCGGTGGCGGTGGCGGTGGCGGCTCCTTTGTCTGGCGTGAACAAGGAACCAGCCTGCTCATCGCCGCGGGCGGTGGTGGTGGCGGCAACGGTTCCTGTTGGTCGACCACCAGCTCTATTCATGGGACGAGCGGCACCAGTGGCCAGACCCCACCCACCGGCAGCGGCTACACCGCGGGCGCGGGCGGTAACAACGGTCAGGGCGGTGGCGCAGCCGACAGCGGAGGGAACTGTGGCTACTGTGGCGCTGGTGGAGCCGGCTGGCTGGCCGATGGCCAGACTGGCGGTCGAAACACGTCGAATCACGGTCGCACCCGCAGCAATGGCTTCATTGGCGGAGTGGCGAACAACAATCAGACCAACGGTGGCTTTGGTGGCGGCGCCGCCACTGGCGACGACGGCAGAAATGACTACAGCCACGGAAACGCTGGCGGTGGCGGCTATTCTGGCGGCGGCGGCATGGGCTATCCACACCATGGTGGCGGCGGTGGGTCATTCAACGGCGGTGCGAATCAAACCAACAGCGCCGGCGTGAACAGCGGCCATGGCTACATCGTCATCGACAGGCCCTGAGGGTCTAGGCAGGGTCAGACAGACCGTCTGAGCCGTCGCTCGATGAGTGACCGGACCGCATCGGTGGGCGCGAGCTTCATTGCCAGGTCGCGGTGATGCACTCGACCACACGCTCCCAGCGCGTCTGCTCAAAGGTGGCGGCCAAGCAATGCTCTGCCGCAATGCCCGCCTCGGCATGGTACCGAGAATAGACGTCGCCCTGCGCCGACCTCTGCAGCCACTGCAAGCCAACGCCGATGGCCTGTTGGTCCCACTGGCTGCGGTCTTGCTCTTCGAGCAGCAGCAGACCACCCGAGTCGTCCTGCCTCGCCGTCATGCGAGCCAGGTGCAGGTGCATCAGGGCCAGCATTGCCGCTGTCTGGGGACCTTGGCCGACAGGGTGCTCGGCCAGCATCAGGCCCAGGCGCGTCGCCTCGGTGCACAGCTCCCGCCGAATGGCCAGCTGCGCATGGGAGGACAGGTAGCCCTCGGTGAACATCAGCTACAGCACCTTGTGAACGGCCGGAAGACGGACGCTGAACTGCTCGCTGTCGACGTGTTGAGGCAGCTTTCCGAGCTGGCGCAGGCGCGTTCGAGCCCGGCTCAGGCGCTTGTAGACGTTGGCGTCACTGATGAAGAGGGTGCCCCGACGCAGCTCGCCCATCAGGTTGTTGTGAGCGACTCGGAACAGCCACGCAGACGGGTGGTCCGGCAGCCCCTGGAGCTTCCAGCGCTCCAGGGCGGTCATCAGGGCCGACTGGACCGCGTCTTCCACGGCATCGATGTGGCGCACCCCAACCCGACGCACAAGAGTGGCAATCAGCTTGCCGTGCTCGTGGCGAAAGAAGTGCTCGACGAGTCCGTCTGCGCTCAAGGCGCGCCGTGAATCTCGATGACCTCGACCCCAGAACCGGGACGCACCAGGCCGGGCATGCCGCCGGCGACTTCAATGGCACCCTCGAGCGTGTCGGCCTGGATGATCATGTAGCCGCCGACCAGCTCCTTGACCTCGACAAACGGTCCATCGGTCTGGCCATCGGCGGTCAACAACGAGCCGTCGCCGAGCTTGCCGCCCATGTCGACGATGTTGGCTGCGAACGTCTTCTGCCAAGCGCCGAACTTGGCGTACATCTCCTGCATCTGGGCGGGGGAAGGCTTCGCGTCGCCAGCGTCACTCTTCGAGAGGCTGCGCTGCATGCAGAGGTACTTGGGCATGTTGTTCTCCTGGTTGTGCCGGTCTAAGTCGCCGACACCCCGTGACGCATGAGCCATCTGGTTTTGGACAGTGCCCGCAAATAAATGTTGGCCTGATCGGCGTACACTCATTGAATGCAGCTGTACAACGCCCTCATCGCATCGCCCGAGGTCTGGACCGACGCACGGGCCCGCGAACTGGTCCCCATCCTGACGAGCCCGGTGGGTGTGAGCACCGCTGGCTGGCCGTACCTCGAACGACCAGGGTGGGAGCGCCTGCGCGACTGGGTGCCGGTAATTCTGGACCAAGGCCAACCCGTGCTCGATGCGGTCGAGCGCTTGAAGACACTGGCCGCCACCGTCGAGGCGACGGACGCCGAGCTCGAGAGCTTTGCCGGGGCCTGCCGGGTTGTGCGCCAGGTGGTCAACACCGCCGCCATCACAGCCCCCCCGGACCTGTGGCTCACCCACCAAGTGCTGGCATCGCTGCGACAGGTGGGCCTGCTTCAGCGACTGGCCGCGGGCGAAGCCATCGACCCCAAGAGCGAGCCGGGCCTGCGAGCCGCCGAGCTGGTGATCGACCTGGACCTGCTGATGAGCCGCGGCTACCTCATGCGCAACGGCACCAGCTACCGCGCGTCTGAGCACCCCACCGCACGACAGGTCATCGGCGGTGCACCGGCCACCGAGTCCGACCACGCCCCGCCGGCTTGGCTGGCCACCTCGACAGACATCGAAGTGGGCCATGCGCTGGTCGACGCGGTGCTGAAACTGCGCCGGGCAGGCAGCATCCAAGCGCTCTTGCAAGCCCAATCTGTCACCACAGACCACCCGAATCGGGCGCTGTTCGAGAGCGCCGGCACCGTCGATTCCAACGGCGCGCTCACCTCGGTGGGACGCCGCATGCTGACCCGCGGTCCGGGCCCATTCGGCATCATCGCCGCCTACGAGCCCTACATGCAGCAGCTGCCTCAGATCTGGGCCCACGGCCGAGGTGCGGTGCATGTCCAGCGTGGCGCCAACGTGGCCGCCAGCCAAGATGCCAACCACGCGACCTTCCGGCGGGCGAACGACACCCTCGACGACTTCTGCAATGAGACCGGCTGGACCTGGAGCGTGTTCATCGAGCACGCCATCGGGCGCGGAGAAGCCACTCGCCAGCGCTTCGAACGAGACGGTGCCAAGCGCAGATACTTCGGTGCCGACCTAGAGGACGCGGCCATCGACGCGGCCATCAGTGAACAGAGCGCCGGTCGCCTGCCCGCCAACATGGGCTTTGTTCGCCACGCGGACATCGGTGCTCCAGGCATCGTCATCGACGCCATCCGCGCAGCAGGAGCCGATCCCCAGGGCGCTGTCATGCTGGTGGGCAACGGCCTGCACGAGATCCGCAACCAGAGCGACGAGAACATGATTGCCGTGTTCAAAGGCTACGAAGAAGCCGGGCTCGTCTTGCTGTTCACCGAAGAGAACGCCCTGTCCACCGAGGACCTGCTGGCCACCGCATGGAACACCTACCACTCGGGCTTTCGCTACGTGCATGCCCGGTCGGGTCAGGGCCTGCGCCCCGCAGTCACAGCCGCTCCCTCGGCCCTTGGACCCGCCATGCGCACCAGCTGGTCTGAGTGCGCCGAGCGGGCGGGATATGTGCGCCTCGAGCGGTGGTGCAGCCGCCGACGCACCATCTACCCCTACACCCCCGTCGACGGACACAACCCGTCGATCAGCACCAACCACTTCATCGTGCCGCGACGCATCGCCGCACAGCTGGGACTGCTGTGACTCCTCTGATTCCGTTCGACAATGGCTACGCGCGCCTGCCGGCCCGCTTCTTTGCCCCCAGCGTGCCCGCCCCGGTGACCCAACCAGAGCTGATCGTGCTCAACGCCGATCTGGCGCGCGACCTAGGAATCGACCCCGAAAGGCTTGCGAGAGACGTGGCTGTCCTGGCGGGCAACCGCGTTCCCCAAGGCGCCGAGCCCATCGCGCTGGCCTATGCGGGGCACCAGTTCGGTGGCTTTTCGCCGCGGCTCGGCGACGGACGAGCGGTGCTGCTGGGTCAGGTTCGCGACCAGGCCGGCACCAGCTGGGACATCCAGCTCAAGGGCAGTGGCGTCACCCCGTTTTCCCGCGGCGGAGATGGCCGAGCCTGGATGGGTCCGGTGCTGCGCGAATACGTGCTCAGCGAGGCGATGCACGCCCTGGGTGTACCGACCACAAGAGCGCTTGCGGCGGTCTCCACCGGCCAACCGGTCTACCGCCGCCAGGTCCTGCCGGGCGCCGTGCTGACCCGGGTCGCCCGCAGCCACGTGCGGGTCGGCACGTTCGAATACTTCGCAGCCCGCGGCGACGAAGAGGGCCTGAACACGCTGCTCGCGCATGTTCTGCAGCGGTACCTGCCCGACCTGCCCGCATCGGACACGCCGACCCTCGCCCTGCTGGCCGAAGTGGGCCGGCGCCAAGCAGCCCTCGTTGCGCACTGGATGTCGATCGGCTTCATCCACGGGGTCATGAACACCGACAACAGCTCGGTGGTGGGCGACACCATCGACTACGGTCCGTGCGCCTTCCTCGACGAGTACTCGGCAAACAAGGTGTTCTCGTCCATTGACCACCAAGGCCGGTACGCGTACGGAAATCAGCCGCACATGGGGCAGTGGAACCTCGCGGCTCTGGCAAGGGCCACGCTGCCGCTGATTCAGGACAAGCCCGGCCAACTCGAGGCCGCGCAGGCCATCATCGACAGCTTCCCTTCCGCCTTCAACGACCAGTCCATTCGGCGAATGCGCGCCAAGCTGGGTCTTGCCGTGGCCAAGCCAGAAGACGCCGAGCTCGTGGCCGACCTGCTGCAGCGCATGGACGACAACCACGCCGACTTCACCAACACCTTCCGAGCACTCAGTGCCCTGTCCGGCCAGCCCGGCGATGCCGACGACGCCGTGCGAGCGCAGTTCGACCACCCCGCCGGCTTCGACAGCTGGGCCAGCAAATGGAGGGCACGCCTGGCACAGGAAGGCAGCGAGGACGCCCCTCGGCAGATGCAGATGCGCCAAGTCAATCCCGCGTACATCCCGCGCAATCACCAAGTCGAGGCCATGATCCAAGCGGCGGTCCGCGGAGACTATGCGCCGCTACACACACTGCTCGAGGTGCTCAAGCGCCCGTTCGACGATCGCGAGCAATGGGCCGCCTATGCACAGCCACCGCAGTCCCACGAAATCGTTCACCAGACGTTCTGCGGCACGTAGCCCGCGCCCTACTTTGGCAGGTTGCGGAATTCAGTGTGCGGCTGGCCGCCAAGCATGCGACGCACCATGTAGCTATCGAAGCGCCAGAACTGCCCTAGCCGCTGCATGAACGAAACAGCGGGTGCCGGGACATCGTCGGGGTTGGGGTAGTAGACGGCGACCTCGATCGTCTCGATGTCGTAGGTCTCGCTCGCCCAATGCGCCTCGAGCCCCTCGACATCTCCGGGTTGGTCGTGAAACGCCTTGCTCATCAGGATGTAGTGGTCGCCCCCGACGTGGTTCTTCATTTCACAACGACCAAGATGGCTGGAAACTGTTCCATGCATGCGGTGTATCCCGCCGTCGGACCAACCGGCACTTGTATGATGCGTTGATGGCAAGCCGCCCCGACGACGAGTTTCTCGCTCGCTTTCCCGTTGTGAATCCCGATCCCGTGCTCTGCATCGGCGGCGACGGTGTGCTGCAGTTCGCAAACCCAGCAGCACGGGTCATTCTGGACATTTGGGGAATCGAGGTCGGGCAAGTCATTCCCGCACAAGCGCGGGCGCAGCTTGCCAGTGGCCAAGTTGAGGCCCGATCCGAATCCACGCAATGGACGCTTCGCGCCACGGACGCACCGGACTCGGACGCCACCTACCTGTTTGGCCGCAACGTCACAGAACTTCGGGCGACGGCACGCGCCTATGAAGTGCTGGCCCGGTTCCCGCGCGAAAACCCAAACCCGGTCATGCGGGTCACCGCAGGCGGCGTGCTCGATTACGCCAACGAGGCCTGCGGACCACTGTTGGAGCACTGGAACACCCAGGTCGGCAAGCCGCTGCCGGACCACTGGTGCGAACTGCTGGCCAGTGCCTATGCCACCACCGTCGCCACCTTCGAAGAGATCATGCTGGAGGGGGTCTGCTACGCCCTCAACATCCACCCAGTCGCCAACAGCGGCTACTTGTACATCTACGTCCGCGACGTCACTGCCCTGCACATCGAGCAGGCCAAGACCGCCGCCCTGGCCCGGTTCCCAGAAGAGAACCCCAATCCTGTGCTGCGCATCGACGCCAACGGGGTCCTGGCCTACTCCAACTCGGCCGCGCACCGGCTGCTGGACCACTGGGGCGTCTGGGTCGGCGACGAGCTCCCCGCTGACCTGGTCGCATTGGTTGTGCGGCTGTATGGGACCGGCGAGGCGCTGCGCCATGACGTCGTCGTCGACGATTGCCGGTTCGCCTTGAACATCCATCCGGTGTCAGGGGCGGGCTATCTCAACGTCTACGGCAAGGACGTGACGCAGCTGTTCCGGCAACAACAAGAGCTGCACGAAGCGTTTGGCCACATCAATGCCATGCTCGAGAATCTAGGCGATGGACTGCTGGCCATTGGAATGGACGGCCGCGTCACCATCTCCAATCCAGCGCTCGGCAAGCTGCTGGGCTGGGGCGAGCAAGACCCTCGTGGTGAGCTTGCTCACCACATTCTGCCCCAGTCCCTGTCGGAACTCTTGGCTGCAACGGTGTCGGAGCTGTCGCCAAAGCGCGTCGAGGTCACGCTCGCTGGCGGCCGTACGGCCCTGGCCACCACCAACCTCATCCGATTGCAAAGCGAGCTCGACTCGGACGACGCAGAGACCCAGTTGATGGGTGCGGTCGTTCTGGTGCGCGACATCACCGTCGAGAAAGAAGTCGACCGCATGAAGACCGACTTCATCTCGATGGTCTCGCACGAGCTGCGCACTCCCCTGACCTCCGTCCTTGGCTTCGCCATGCTGTCTGGCAAGAAGCTGGAGCAGAGCATCTTCCCTGCGGTTCCCCAGGACAACGCCAAGGGCCAGCGCGCCGTCGGGCAAGTGCGCAAGAACATCGACATCATCGTGGCAGAGGGGCAGCGGCTCACCACACTGATCAACGAGCTGCTCGACATCGCCAAGATGGAGTCTGGGCAGATCGAGTGGGAAATGGAGGCCATCGATCCGGGCAAGCTGGTCGGGCGCGCAGTGCAAGCCATCACCGGGTTCATGCCCGAGTCTGGCCTGCAGCTGGTCGTCTCGGTTGACGAGGCGCTGCCGCTGATCACCGGCGACAGCGCGCGACTGCTGCAAGTGCTCATCAACTTGCTGTCCAACGCCGTGAAGTTCACCGACGAGGGCACCATCACCATCGAAGCGAGCCATGTGGGCGACGCGGTCGAGTTCAGTGTGAGTGACAGCGGTGCCGGCATCGAAGAATCCCAGTTCGAAGGAGTCTTCGAGAAGTTCAAGCAGGTCGGCAACACCCTGACCGGCAAGGCCAAGGGCACCGGGCTGGGCTTGCCGATCTCCAAACAGATCGTCAAACAGCACGGCGGACGCATCTGGGTCGAGAGTGAGCTCAACATCGGCAGCCGCTTCGCCTTCACGATTCCCACCGGGGTCGAGCGTCCTGGAGCCACTCGCTCCGCTGTCAGCCGCCTTCTGGCCCGATTGCGCCGCGAGGTCCATCACCTCGAGGTGGACCGAGGCCAGGCCGATGTCTTGGTGGTCGACGACGACAAGCACCTGCGCGAGCTGCTGCGACAGCACCTCACCGCCGAGGGCTACCAAGTTCGCCTTGCCGCCAGCGGCTACGAAGCCCTTGCCGAGGTGAAGCAGAAGATTCCCGATCTGTTGATCCTGGACATCGTCATGCCGGACCTGACCGGCTTCGACGTCGCTGCCGTGCTCAAGAGCCACCCCAAGACCGATCAGATTCCCATCTTGGTCCTGACCATCTCAGAGGACCACGACCGGGGACTGCGTCTGGGCATCGACAGCTTCCTCTCCAAACCCCTCGACACGGTCAAGCTGTTCTCGGTGGTCGGCGAGCTGCTGTCCACCCAGCAGAAGGGGCGCAAGGTGCTGCTGGTTGCCGATGACCCGCAGGCCCTCGACACACTTCGCGATGAGCTCGAGGCGGCGCCGAGCTTTCAGGTGGTGGGCGCTTGCGAGGGGGCTGTCGCCGTTGCTGTGGCCAGGGCAGCCAGACCGGACATCATCATTGTCGATTGGATGACCGACAATCCCCAGGGCGTGCTGCACGCCATCCATGTCGAGCCGGACCTCGAGCGCATCTCGTGCTTCTTGCTGCACGACGGGCCGATGGATGCACAGAGCATGGCCCCCTAGCCTGGGCGACAACGAGTCCGAGCAGCTCTATTCGATGACGACCGCATCGACGCCATAGCGGGTCCCCTCGGGGGGCATGAACACCGACTCGTCATAGGTCATGAGCATCGTGATGGCCTGGACGTTCACTTGGGCTCCGCCGCCCGCAGCCAGCGGCCAACGAATGCGATTCCAGCCGGGCACCTCGAGCGAAGCGATGTCGTTGAAGGTGTAGAGCTGATTGACGCCCGTGTGCTCGAGGCGAATCTTGATGCCGGTGAGGCCGTCGGAGTAGGGCACATAGACCCAGTATTGAATGTCCTTGGTCGCCCAGTCGGCACTCAGGTCGAAGTCGTCTTCGGGTGTGGGGCCCGAGGCGCAGGTGATTCCGGCCTTTGAATTGGTGTGGTTGGACGGGTCGAACTCGGCAAAGGTCGCCGCCGCTCCCTCGATGGGATCGGTGCTCTCGAAGTCCAGCAAGATGGCGTCCCAGGACCGGTTGACCTGGTTGCACTCGACCCCTGCGCTGTCGAACGAGACCAGCGTGCGGGTCGTCTTGTTGGGATCGGTCAGCATGCGAAACTCTGCCGCGTTGTCGATGCCATCTCCGTCCGCATCGCCGTTGCTGGGTTCGGACACCAGCGGGTCGAAGCCCACCGAGGTCTCCCACGCGTCGGGGAAGCCATCGCTGTCGGTGTCGCTGTCCGGATCGCTGGGGTCCACATCGGCGTTGTCGCCCACTCCGTCCGCGTCGACGTCGGCCCACTCGGTGCTGTCGTTCTCGAACGCGTCATCGTCGATGGCCGCGTGTCCGACCGGCTGTTCGCACGCCAGAATCGGCGTCGATCCCGGATTTCCATGACCGTCGGAGTCGGTGTCGGGGTACCAAAAGTTCACGTCCACCGCATCGACGTCGATGGCCCCATCGCAGTCGTTGTCGATGTCATCGCACACTTCGTCGGCAGCTGGGCTGATGTCGGCGTCGCCGTCGTCGCAGTCCCCAGTCTGGTCGACGTGGTCAGCGGGCGCGTCGCAGCCGGTCGTGGGCACGCCGATTTCGCCCCAGCCATCGCCATCACCGTCGACAAACCACTGCGGCTCATCGATGGCGTTGTCGTCCACCGTGCCGTCGCAGTCCTGGTCGATGCCGTCGCAGAGCTCGTCGGCGCCCGGCTTGATCCCGGCATCCTGGTCGTTGCAGTCGTTCTGGTTCTCGGTGAACCCGTCGCCGTCGTCGTCAATGTCCGGGTCGCCAGAGTCGGTGTCGGTGTCGGTGTCCGTATCGGTATCGGTGTCCGAGTCTGAATCGGTGTCCGTGTCCGAATCCGTGTCTGAGTCGGTGTCCGCGTCGGTGTCCGTGTCCGACTCGGCGGAGTCTTCAAGCTGCTGTCGCCGCTCTCGGTATAGGTCGTCGTCGATCACGCATGCACCGGCAACGAGGAGCAAGCACAGGGGCAGCAACAATCGTCCGCTCACAGTGCCACCTCGACGGTCAACCCAACAAAACCCGCGCCAATGAGCGCGTAGCCTCCGTAGCCGAACATCTTCTGGCGGCCATAGGCTTCATCGAGCTCGGTCAGGCTGGCTGCATTCTGCATGTCGTCGCTCTGGGCCTGGGCGGCGAACAATCCACCGGCACCCGCCACCAGCATTCCCGCACCCGCAACGCCTAGCAACGGAAACCGCTTCTTTTGCGGCGCCGGGTCACCCAGCCCGTCGCCAAGGCGTGGAGCCAAGCTGCCTGGATACGGGGGAAGCGGATCGCCCGGGTACAGATAGCGAGCCGTTCGTGGCTGCCCCTCATGGTCGAACACCTGAATGACCGAGGCGCGAGCAAGGGGCCGGTCGAGTCCCTTGGACCCGTCAAAGGCCAGCCATCCGGCGGTCGCTTCTGGCACGGACATCATGGGGTCGTCGGACAGATCCACCTCGTCGTAGATGACCCGCACCGGATGCCCGACCGGGACCAACGAGTCGGGCATGGGGTGTCCCGGGTCCAACAGGCGCGCAGCGGTCAACGAGAAGGCCGCGCGATCTTCCTGGTCAGCGGCGAAGGCCACGATTCCCTTCACGCGATGCACCCGGGCTGCCGTCTCGGTGGTGACCGTGCCCTCTAGGCAGTCGAGCAGCAGGTCGATCTGATCGAGCGAGACCTCAAAATCATCAACGCGAAGGTCTGCAAATGCATCCTCGGCGTTGTCCACGGACTCATCGAGCTGGGCCACCGTGCACCCGGACGCCCAGCTCACAGCGGGTGAGACGAGCGCCAAGATCAGGCAAGCGGGGCGGAGAAACGGAGTCACAACGACGGTATAGCCGAGTGCCGACCAACATGGTCAGCGAGAGACACTGAACCGGGTCAGCACAGAAGACGCACCCATCGCTTGCTCGCCGATGCGGCCAAAATCGCTGCGCCAGGCGACCACAAGATCGTCTGCCGATGCATGCACGAGCGCGTCATCTTCAGCGCGCAGGCCGCCAAATCGACCCAGCAAGTCGACGGAGTCGCCATCGATGCGGAACACCGCCACGTCGGCGTTGCCCACCGCGTCAAGCTGCACACCATCGGCCGTCAGCTCGCCGGTGAACGACACGGCGGTCACGACCTTGCCGGAGTCGTCGATGGCCACAGAGCGCACTTCCTCGACTCCGATGCCATGCAGGCCTTGAGACCATCGCAGGGCTCCGTCGGAATCGAACGCCGCGAATGCGGCGTCCTGCCCAGAGTCGTAGGCCAGCACGTCGGCGCCCAAGGTCACATCGCCACGAACCCAGCCGCCCGCAATGGGTCCCGACGCATCGACGGCGACCGCGCGGGCCACATCGTCGCCGAGTCCACCCCAGGTCTGGACCCAGGTGGCGTCCCACACATCATCGATGCGCGCCACAAAGGCATCCTCGCCGCCGACTGCCGACAGGGTGGCTCCCAGCAGCTCGGTGCCGTCCACAGCGCCACCGGACAGGTAGACGCCACCGGCGCCATCGAGTGCAAGACCCGCACCCCAGCCAGAGCCGTTGGTCGACGCGGCCGCCTCGGCGCCGGTGCCGTCGCTCTCGATGCGAAGCAGCACCACGTTGGTGCCGCTGCCTCCGACCTGATCATCGCCCACTGTGGCCACTCCACCGATCCAGCCGGTCAACCACAGCGTGCCAGCCGCGTCGCGAACCACCGCCTCGATCTCGTCGTCCTTGTCGCTGCCGTAGCGATTCGCCCAATCCCAGGTTCCGTCATGATCCAAACGGCCCACAAACAAGTCCTTGCCTCCCAGCCCATCGAGGGACGTGCCGCCCACAGACAGGGAGTTGCCGCGCACCATTCCACCCACGTAGACGCCACTGTCATCGACATGCAGCGCATTGACCGAGTCAGACCCCACCCCGCCAAAAGTGACCGCCCACACCACATCGCCGGCAGAGCCCACCCGCGCGACGAATGCATCGCCGTTGTTCTCGATGTTCGGGGACTGCGTGCCAAACGACGCGTCATCTCCGCGCACAAAGCCGCTGATGTACAGATCGCCGTCGTATTCGGCGATCGCCCGCGGCCGGTTGTACCAGTCCGCCCCCATCGTGGCCGACCACGCCGGCGTCAAGGCATCGAGGGTGGCTGCACCGGGTCGCTCCGTCGGCGTCACCAACGACTCGAGCTCGACCGCTCCCGGGTAGGTGCCCTCGGTCACATACAGGGCCATGACGCACATCTCGTCGTCGGTGCCGTCGCCCCACGTGACGAACTCGGTGCTGCCGGTCGTGTCGTAGGTGCACGATGTCCGCAGCACATGGTCCTCACTCACAGCAATCGGCTGCTCGGGAAAGAAGAACTGCTGCCAGCCGAAGTCCCAGCGGGGCACGTCGACCATGCACGAGGACTCGGTCTCGGACAGGCCGTCAAGGCGAATCGAAGCGCCCTTGCCATGCATGTGGGGGTACATCGCATGCACGGTGATGTCCCCGTCGGCGTCGCGGTCGTAGGCATAGGCCCCCGCCTCTTCGCCGGGATTGAGCGCGAGCTCGCTGTCCGCGTACAGGCGAATGTCGGCCGGGTACTCGACCTGCGGCTCCAAGCGCAGGCCGAAGCTGGTCTGATCGACTGCGACCTCTCCCTGCGGGTAGTAGTGCATCTGCACGACCAGGTAGCTGCTGCCGTTGAGGGGGATTCCCGTGTTCTCGGGAAACTCCGTCGCCCCCGTTCCGGGTGCCCATGCCGCGATGGGTTCGGCAATGGTGCCCGTGCTGCCGTAGCAGTTGTACCCCGGTCCCTCGTCCGCAACATCGAGGTCGACGGCCAGTACGAGGCCAATGGGCGAGGTCACGCGGTACAGAATGACGTGGTGCACGGCCGCTGAGGCGTCGGGGATGATCTCGTACCCAGTCAGGTACTGCTGCCCCTCCCATGGCAGCTCCATGATGAAGCAGCGGTAGTCATCGGTCTTGCTGTTGTCGATCGTGTAGGGCTCGGGAAGAGACAGCGTGAAGTCGGTCTCAAGCGGGGTCGGCGCTGCGGGAGCTTCTGGCAGATCGGACTTGCGGCCTTCAGGCATGCCCAAGTTGACCCAGTCGGCCACCAGCCCAATCTGCTCGTCGGTCAGAGCCGGAGAGTCCTGCCAGTCGTGGCACTCACCCGAGCCATCGGCCAGAAACGGCGGCATCGTGCGATCCGCAACGGCACCGGCGACCAATGCGCCGACAATCTCGACCTCGTCATAGGTCGTCAGCGGAAACGGTCCAATGCCGCCATCCTGGTGGCAGTTCACGCAGCTGTCCATCATGATCGGCGCGATGTCACGCGTATAGGTGACCTCTTCATTTCCACCACAACCAACGAGCAACAAAGAAAGGGCAAGCAGCATGGAGCCTCCGGGTACTGCCGTGTAGCCGGTCAGTACTGTGGTCTCCACCGCACAAGCCACAACTCGAGCCAGGCCATCTTGCGACTCGCCTCCCATCCATGGCCGCTCCCTTACACAGGTGGCGGAGGACCCATGAGCATCGACGGCATCGCAATCCTAAAGACAAGCAACGGCCAGTACACCACGGTGAACCTCGGCCACAATCACCTGGGCCTGCTGGTGAATCCCGCAGAAGTCGAGCCACTGTTGGCACAGACCGCTCCCCACCTACTCGCAGACCACCACGATGAGCGGGGGGTGTTCTGTGTCCCCGAACCGGCACCCGAGGGCCACGAGTCCTATGAAGCGGCGATTGCCGCGACAGCGATGTTCGGCTTCTGGAGCCGCCAACCGCCGCGCGTCATGGACCCGTTCCCCGAGTACCGCCTTGGCGGTCCCCGGCCTTCACCCAAAGCCGAGCTCAAGGCCGTGTTCGACACTGTCAATCAGCTGATGGGCGACCCGAGCCGTCTCGACTTCACCGAACAGGCCAGGTCTGTCGAAGAACTCACCCTCAAGAAGCTGCGCGAGCAACGCGACGAGTGAGCAGATGGCGCTCGAGCGGTAGGGTGTGCCATGTCCAACCCTCTGCTTCAGACCAGCAAGCTCCGCCGCTCATTCGGCCGTCGTGTCGTGGTCGAAGAGCTGAACCTGAACGTGCCAGCGGGGGCGGTCTATGGCTTTCTCGGCCGCAACGGCTCGGGCAAGACCACCACCATTCGCTGTCTGCTGGGCATCTTGCGCCCCGACAGCGGCAGCATCACCTACGACGGCAGCAAGGTCGCCCAGACCACCACGCTCATGAAGCGCGGCATCGGCTACGTCAGCCAGCAGCAGCACTTCTATGACTGGATGAGCGTGCACCGCATCGGCAAGTTTGTGGGCGCCTTCTACCCGACTTGGGACCAAAAGGAGTACGAGCGCCTGCTCGACGTGCTGCGGGTCGAGCGTGGCCAGCGTGTGGCAGAGCTGTCCGGCGGCACCAAGATGAAGCTGGCGATGGCCCTGGCCCTGGCCCACAAGCCGAAGCTGCTCATCCTCGACGAGCCCACCGCCGGCGTCGATCCCGTGGCGCGCAGCGAGATTCTGGGCACCCTGCGACGCCAGGTCGAGAAGCACGGACGCACGGTGTTCTTCAGCACCCATCACATCTTCGAGGTCGAGCAGATCGGCGACGTGGTCGGGGTCCTGCACGAAGGGCGCATGTTCTACGAAGGTGAGCTCGACGGTCTGGCCACTGCCGCCCGTGAGGTCCACCCAGAGCTGCCCGCCAACGCCGGACTCGAGGAAGCTTTCGTGGCAGTCGCCCGGGAAGTGCGCGAGTGAGGCTGTTCGCGCTCTTGCTCAAGGAAGCACAGCAACACGCGGCCGCAGTCGTCGGTTCGGTGTTCCTGCTGGGCGCCTTCTGGCTCGCGTGCCTTTCCTTCACCTTGTCTGTGGAGCAGGGCACGCTGCTGACTGCCGGAACGGGCTTCATCTACTACGGCATGCCCTTTGCTGTGATGTTCGTGCTGCGGCGCTTGGTGGTCATCGAGCACGAGCAGCACACCCACGACTTCCTGGCGGCGCTGCCCGTGTCAGCCTGGATGTTGAGCGGCCTGAAGTACGTCCTGGGACTGGCCTACGTCTTGGTCATCGGACTGTTCGCGGTGGTGTTCACAGCGCTCATCGTCAGCCGCCAAGAGCTGATCTCGGCGCGCTTTCTGCTCCAAGTCTGCGCCCAAGGCAGCTGCTACCTGTTCGCTTGGTACGGCATCACGTGGGCCGCGGCACACCTGGGCCGCTACCGCTTCACGTTCTGGATGCTGCTCTTTGCGTTCATGTTCACCGCCGACCAGCTCGACCCAAGCGCCTGGACCGAAGTGCTGTGGCACGCCGCCCTTGGCGAGAAGCTTGACGTCACCCGGGTCGCCACGCCGTGGGCTTCGATGGCCTTGTCGCTCGGCTGGGGCCTCGGGGGCACCGCACTCGGTTTCTTCTTGGCGACGTGGCAGCAGGGCTCGGTGGCCGCCAGCTGGTACCGCCCCATGGACACCCAAGAGAAGACCACGCTGGTGGTCATCGTGGTCATCGCCTGGCTATCGATCGACGTGGTCGAACAGTTCATCGAGCCCGGCGGTCCCTCGTACGAGAGCCTGACCGATGCCGCCAGTGGCGAGTCGGTCGTGCGGGTCGCAGGGGGCGAGCGCTCGCCGATGTGGCCCCTAGGTCAGCAGCTTGGCGACGCCATGGACGAGATGGTGCAGCACATCGGTCCGACAGAGATTCCCACCGTGGTCTTGGTGCCGATCAACCAAGAGGCCGAGCAGCTGGTGAAGGTACGCAGCGGCGAGCACGGGGAGCTGGTGCTCGAGGTCGACACCGCCGGCACGACGCGGCAGCTGCTTCGCCGGACCCTGGCCACGGTGGTCGCCTACCGCAGCGCGGGCCTTCCGGCTCTGCGGGCAGACCGCGCGTGGGTGGCCGCGGGCACACCCCACTGGCTGGTGGGTCCCGACCCGGAACACCCCGACGTCTATCCCCTGCGGGCCGCTGTGGCGGGTTCAGCGGGTCTGACCGAAGCGGACCTAGCCGACAGCCTGGGCATCCGCCTTCGCTTCGGGCCGGACGTGGCCAAGGCCGTCGGCTGGACGGGGCTGGCAGTGGTCGAGCAGATGGCGGGTCGCGACGCGGTCTACAAGCTGCTGGACCAAATCCTGGCTCCACAGAGCCGCCCCAATCTGTTCGCGGCCCTCAAGTCCGATTGGCGAGACGGCGAGACCCGGTTCAGGGACGCGACCGGACTCGAGCCACAGGCGCACCGAACTGCTTGGCTGGCCGCCCTCGAAGCCCACGCAGCAACCCACCGCCACCGGGTCTCACACTTGGTCCCGCGCTGGGGCACGCTGCATCGAATCGAGAGCGACGAGGCCGAGGTCACCCTGGTCAGCAACTGGGAGGCCGCGCCTCCGGACGGGCTGCAGATTGCCTGGTGGCCGCTCGATCCCCTGCACACCTCACCCGTGGCCGGTCCGGCCGCCGAGTGGAAGGACGCGGACGTCGACGGCGCCATCGATCAGGTTCTTACGCCGGTTGACGGCCGCAAGCGCGTGGCCATGAGTTTTCGCCTGCACATTGCCGACCTGCAGGGCGAGCTGTGGTCGGGCGTCGAGGTGGATCCGTGATTGCGCTGATTCACAAAGAGCTCGATGGCATCCGCCCATACTGGTGGGCCGTGTTCGCGTCGCTGGTCATCTTTACGGCGGACCACTTGTTCGAGTCGCTGGCTGGGGACCCGCGCAGCGAGGTGCTGGCCTACAGCTTCGAGGACTGGGGCTTTCTGGCGGGACTGCTCGCGTTCTCGCTGGGTCACTCCATGGTCGCTGCCGAGTACCGGGACGGGCATGTGGAGTTTTTGGATGGCCTGCCGGTGCACCGCTGGATGGTGTTCGTCGCCAAGGTGATCGCTGCCGCAGCCCCGCTGGTCGTGTTGGTGCTGGGCACCGCGGGTGTGAAGCTCGGCACAGCCTGGTTCTGCGGCACGCCACACGGGCTGTCCCCCTTCCCCGCAGAGGCCATGTACACCCTGCGCTTCGGCGCCATGATGGTCGGATTCTGCGGCTTTGGCCTATTGCTGTCGTGGGCTGGAGGCCTGGGCTGGGGCGTGATGCTGATCGGGCTGTTCACGCTGCTGATCTTCTCTGTGATTGTGCCGTGGATGCGACCCTACCTGTTCTTCGACGGCATGCTCAGCATGTCCTGGCAGGGCTCGACCCCGCAGCATCTGTGGGGGCCAGTCGTCCTGTGGACGGTGTTCGGCACCGGCTGCACGGGCCTGTCGGGACTGCTATTTCTCGGGCCTGGGCGATGGCTGATCGACACGCAGAACTGGAGCGGCACGTTGCTGCGCTACAGCGCCATTGGCTGCGGAACGCTGGTGTTCCTGTTCTTCTGCAGCCTGGCGGCCTGTGACTTGGTCATCAGCGGAAGCGAGCGACTGCTTGCCCCGACCGAAGTCACCAGCACCGAGCACTTCCGCTTTCTCTACCCATCGGGCGACCAGCAGCGAGCCGAGCAGCTCATCGCCGAGGCCGAGCAGATCAGCGCCACCTTGGGCGAGCAGATGGGCAACCCCGACCCGCTCATCTTGGACATCGAGATGCTGGGGGCATCTCGCGCCCACGCCGGCGTCTTCTTGGGGGGCAAGATCCGCATGGGCCTCAACGCCGACTCCCGGGACACGCTGACCCACGAGCTGGCACACGCTCACGCGTTCGCGTTGTCGGGCTGGAAGGTCCAGCACCAGTTCGAGAATGTGCGCTTCTTTGAAGAGGGGCTGGCCCGACACTACGAGCAGCGAAACTCCGATGCACCGGCCAACTCGTCCTGGGCCGCGGCTTGCTGGAGGACCGGACAAGCGCGCTTTGACCTGCTCACCGAAGACGACCTGCGAAGCGAGACCCACGACGGCGACCAGGCCTACCCATTGGGTGAAGCCTTCGTCGACGCGGTCGTCCAGCTGCACGGAGACCCCGCCGTCGGCTGCTTGCTCGGCGCCCTGGGCGAGCTGGGGGACGAAGACATCGCCGGCATGAGCCTGTGGGTACAGGCCACCAACGCGTGCGACATCGAGCTTGACGACATCGTGCGCAAGTACGACGACAACCTGCGCTCAGCCGCAGACCGGTTGCCCGATCCCCTGCCCGAGCTGTCCGCTCGCCTCGATTCGGACAGTGCCAGCCAGCTTCTGCATGTGTACGACCGCCACGACGCCGGCCTGCCACTCGTCTGCCGATTCCGAGACGACGAGGACACACCGCGAAACCAGTTCGAGCAGACCAATGTCCGCGACGGCGCGTGCTGGATTCCATCGCTTCAGCTGTCGGGAAGCAGCTTTCAGTACCAGCTGGGCTTTCGGCTCGAAGACAGCGACTTCCCGGTGTTCTATGAGTGGACCACCGCGGCCCTGTGATCACTCGGCTGACAGGCGCCCGACGTCGAAGCGGCCATGTTCACGGCCAGCAAAGGCCAGACTGCCGCTCCATCGCCCCTGCGAGAAGCTGGCGCGCAGGGCCACTTCGCCGTCCGCGGGCAGCGTGCCGCTGAATTCCGCCGCCGGCTTGGAGCCAGAAAGCTCGGCCGAATCCAAGCTCGAGAGGCTCAAAATCGGCTCAGACATGTCGTCGATCAGGTAGCTCTCGTCGTCGGTATCGCTGCTCATGGCAAACATCAGCGGAGCGTTCCACACCGACCCGTCGTCGTGGTCTTCGACCGTGATGAGCCCATCGACGCCGAGCGTGACCTCGATGCGAAAGGGCGAGCCCTGATTGGGGCTGTATTCGCCGGCGAATCCGCCGAGCATCGCATCGACGACGTCGTGGTAGCTAAAGCCGAGTCGTTCGTCGAGGTGATCGGCCAGCTCGGGCTCATTGGCGGTGTCATAGGATCGGACGCTGTGGGGCTGCATGGAGCCCAGATAGCGCCGCGGCTCCACGACTGCTCGACACGATCCGCATTTCAAACCTTGCATTAGATAAATATCTAATTAGATATGAGTCATGTTCGATATATATCGAAGGAGTAGTAGTGTCTGAGGACGAGTTCAAGTTGTTGCTGTCTTTCTTCAAGGCTCTCGCGAATGAGAGCCGCATGAAGATGGTCGGTATTTTGGCGACCCGCGAAGCGTCGGTCAGCGAGCTGGCGACGCTGCTCGAGCTGCGCGACCCGACAGTGAGCCACCACTTGGCAAAGCTGCGTGCGCTGGGGCTTGTGGCGTCTCGTGACGAGGGAACCGTGCGCTACTACAGCCTGGTGCCCGATGCGCTCGACGGTCTGGCAAAGCGCGTGCTGGCCCCCGAGGCGACGACGGTCATGGCGGCGACGGTCGATCACGACAAGCTGACGGACAAGGTCTTGCGCGCGTTCACCGACGGCGAGCGCATCACCCGCATTCCCGCGGCGCGAAAGAAGCGCGACTTGGTCCTGGACTGGCTCGTCGAGCGGTTCGAGCTCGAGCGCGAGTACCCAGAAAAAGAGGTGAATGAGATTCTGCTCGTCGCCCACTGGGACAGTGCGACTCTGCGACGCGAGCTGGTGGACGGCGGCTGGATGAAACGCGAGCGCGGCATCTACGAACGACTTCGCTAGATGTACGCTGCGCCATGACCCTGGCCAAGTTCATTGCGCTGTGTGTGATGGCGCCTGTCGTGCTGTTTCCCGCGTGGTTCGTGTGGCTGATACTGGATGACTCATCGACGGGCTACCCGACGTGGAAGTTTGTCGCGCTGCTGTCCAGAAGCGGCAAGCGCATCGAGGTGCATGTGCTGGGCAACAGCAGCCGAAACATGCCGTTTCTGCGCATGCCGCGGTCCTACGGGCTGAACTCAGCGCTGTAGCTGAGCTCGGCGCCACAGGGGACGGTCATCTCCATCGCGTCGCCCAGCGTGGTGCAATCCGCTCCCTCACAGCTCAGGGTCAGCGTCATGGTGGCGTCCATGGCTTCGTTGCCGCTGAAGTCGCCAGCAATGCCAATGGCGTAGTCGAGCGTCGCATCCATGCCGTCGGCGGGAATGTTCTCGATCGTGTCTGGGCAGGTGAAGGAGGACCCGCTCAACGTGCAGCTGAGTTCGGTGTCCTCGCCCATGTCGATGGTGAAGGTGCCGTCTTCGTTGTCGACGAGATCGAAGCTGTCCTCCTCGGTATCGCCGGAGTCGTCGTCTTCATCGAATCCAAAGCCACAGGTGTCGGACACGACTTCCTGGCTGCCGAGGACCCAAGTGCCAGAGGCGGGCGAGGTCTTGCCACAGGCGGTGGCGATGAGAGCGAGGGCGGGGATGGCGAGCAGGTGTGGGCGCACGATTGAACCTCAAGGTGTCGGGCAGGAATTGCTGGGCGCACCATACCCGCTGCAGGCCTTGTCGCGTCGGTGTTACGGGCCGCACCAGGAGACTCATGTCGCAAGCCAGCCAGACCACGGAACCGACCGGCCAGATCGTCTGGCGATCGGCGTGGATTGCGAATCCGTGGTTTGACTCCATCTTCTTCATCGGGGCGCCGATCTGGGCCGTGGCCATCGCCACAATCTGTGCTCAGGGCTGGGTGCCGGCGCCTGGCGCCACCGATGCCGTGACCCGGTTCGGCTTCTGGGCGGTCGTCGTCTCGACGGTGTTCACCCACGGGCACCTGCCGCTGGTCTTCATCCGCTCCCACGCCAACCCCAAGATCTTCGCGCTCTACCCAGCCCGATTCACCCTGGTCCCCTTGGCACTCTTCATCGCCTGTGCGGTGTCGCCGGTCATCCTCACCTTCGCCCTGGTGCTGGGCGTGTGGTGGGACGTCTACCATTCCGCCGCGCAGACCTTTGGCCTGGGTCGCATCTACGACATGCGCGCCGGCAATCCCTCCCAAGAGGCCCGGTCGCTCGATTGGTGGCTCAACGTGGTCGTGTACTTCGGCCCCATCTTGGGAGGCGCGACGCTCGCCCCCCACATGGCTCCCTTCGGTCGCTTCGAAGAGATCGGATTTGTGGCGCTGAGTCAGGTGCCCGCCCACGCCGAAGGCTTTGCCGGCACCCTCACCTGGCTGTCGCTCATCGCCGGCGCCGGCATGTGCAGCTGGTACGTCTGGCGCTACGTGCAGCTGGCCCGAGCCGGCTATGCGGTGTCCATCCAGAAGGTGACGCTGGTCGCCGGCACCACGTTCTCGCTGCTGCTGTGCTGGGCATTCAACCCGTTCGGCATCGCGTTCATGGCGGTCAACCTGTTCCACGCTGTGCAGTACTACGCCATCGTCTGGCAGCAGGAGCGCAAGGGAGGCGTGCAGAAGCGCCTGGGCATCGAAGACGCCGAGCGTGCGGGCATCGTGCTCTTTGTCGGCATGCTGCTGCTGGGCACCGTGTACGGCTTGGCCTTTGTCGCCAACAAAGCCTTCGACGGCCCACAATGGCTGGCCTCGCTGTTCGTCACCTGCACACTCATGCACTTTTGGTACGACGGTTTTGTGTGGAGCGTTCGCAAGGGACAGATCGCCAAGAGCTGACGCGCTAGAATCCCGGCCGCTGCCCACAGGAGCCCTCGCTTGTCCAAGTCCACTGATGTGTCCCCAGTCCATCCCGCATGGATTCACGGGATGTTCTTTGGCTCGGGCTGCGCGTCGCTGATCTTGCAAGTGGTGTGGTTCAAGCAGCTTCAGTTCGTTCTGGGCAGCTCGACCTACGCAGTCAGCATCACAGTGGCCAGCTTCTTCCTGGGGCTGTCCCTCGGCGGCGCACTCGGAGGCCGACTCGCCGACCAAGTCGAGCGCCCGCTACGAGCCTACGGCGCCCTCGAACTGGCCCTTGGCGCCGCATCCCTAGTCATCACCCTGCTGCTGTCCAAGTGGGCCGTGTGGGTCGGAGTCATCGCCCCTCTGCTGGCCGCTGACTCCGCGTTGCGGCTGCCCCTCATGACCGCGGTCTCCTTTGCGGTGCTGCTGCTGCCCACCATCGGCATGGGGGCGACCCTGCCCTTCCTCGCCCGCTTCTTGGTACGGCACCAAGAATCGCTCGCGGCCCGCATCGGCGTGCTCTACGGCATCAACACCCTGGGCGCCGCCGCGGGCAGCTTCCTGGTGGGCTTTGTGCTCATCGGCCTGCTGGGCGTGTTTGCCTCGTCCGCCGTCGCCGCGACCATCTACGGGCTGATCGGACTGACCGCGCTGGGCCTGTCGCGCACCGAGGCAGCCACGGTCAGTGCACCCACCGAGACCAAGGCCACCAGCGCCGCCGCCACAGGCCGGCAAGCCCTTGTCTATGTGTTCGCGCTCTCGGGCTTCGTCTCGATCGGCTACGAAATCGTGTGGTTTCGCATGCTGTCCACGGTCAGCAATCAGCGGGTCTACGCGTTCGCGGGAATGCTGTCGGTCTACCTGCTGGGCCTCGTCGTCGGCTCGTTCATCTGCGCGCGCTGGCTGTCCCATCGCAAGCAGCACCTGGCTCGCTACTTCGCCCTGGCCCAGCTGGGCATCGCCGTCTCGGCCATGCTCACCATCGCCATGCTGGGGCGGTCGAGAAACCTCACCGATGTCCTGGGCGCCATCCCCATTCCCGCAGCCGCGGCCAAGTGGCTGGGGGGCTCTCCAGAGTTCATGCTGGTCTGTCTGGTGGTCCTGTTCGTGCCCACCACACTCATCGGGCTGACCTTCCCCCTGGCCAGCGAGCTGACCATCACCCGTCTGGGTCAGCTTGGACGGCGGCTCGGCGCGCTGTACGCCGTGAACACCCTGGGCGGTGTGGCGGGGTCGCTGACGGCGGGCTTCTTGTTGCTTCCGCTGTTTGGCGTGCACTGGTCCATGGTCGCGCTGATCACCCTCAACCTCGTGCTCTTCGCCACAGTCGTCGGCACCCAGCCCGAGCTCTGCAATGACCGTGAGCTGCTGCGACAGGGCGGCCTGGGTCTGGCCATCGTCGTGCTGGGCTTGCTGGCCATCGGACCTGGTTTCCTGACCAGCGAGCTTCGCGGCTACGACGACGCCAAGGTGGTCGAGCTGCGCGAGACCAAAGAGGCCACCTTTGCCGTGCTCGAGTACGAGAGCGAAGTCTCTGGACGGTTCGTGCAGCTGGTGGTCAACGGCAAGAGCTACGCGTCCAACAAACCGCCGGGCCGCCGCTATATGGCGTCCCTCGCCCACTATCCGACGCTGCTGCACCCCGACCCCCACGAAGCGCTGGTCATCTGCATCGGCACGGGCACGACGGTGGGCTCGCTGACGACGCACGACCGGCTGACCTCGATTCGCGCGGTCGATCTGGTGCCCTATGTCTTCGAGTTTGCGCACTGGTTCGAGCCCATCAACCAGAGCTTCCACACCAACCCGGCGGTCGAGCAGGTCGTCGCCGACGGGCGCCACTACCTGCTGTCGAGCGGTGCCGAGTTCGACGTGCTGACGTTTGAGCCGCCGCCTCCGGCCGACGCGGGCGTGGTCAACCTGTACAGCGAAGAGTTCTATCAACTGGCCAAGGCACGCATGCACGAGGGCGCCATTGTGGCCCAGTGGGCGCCGATGGACATGGATCCGGGTGAGCTGCCTCGCATGCTGCTGCGCGCGATGTTCGAGGAATTCCCGCACGTCTCTCTGTGGATGCCCAATCGCATGGAGGGCGTCGCGATTGCGTCGATGCAGCCTCTGCAGATCAACCCGGCGCAGCTGGCCGAGCGCATGGCGGAGCCGAGGGTGGCCGCAGACTTGGCAGCCATCGGCATCACCAGCCCCGAGCACTTCCTGGCGACCTTTGTGGCAGCCGACGATGAGCTGCGCGCCTGGGTCGGCGACGCGGACTCGGTGAGCGACGACCGGCCGAGTCTCGAGTACCACAACTTCTACACGGCCGACCGGCTGGCGGTCAGCGAGATCATCGCCATGCGCCAGCCCATCGAGCCCCAGCTGGCCGCCCCCGTGGCCAACCCAGAGCGGCTGACCCAGTCACTGGCTGTGGTCGACGGCATCTGGCTGAGCCACGAGGCCTTCTTTGCGGGTGACTACGCCACCTCCCGCACGCACCTGCAGGTCAGCCGAGCCATCGAGCCCGACAACGCCTACCTTCAGTTCCTCGACCGCCGGCTGTCTGCCGCCGAGGAGTAGCGAGTGGGGTGAGTCCGAAGTCCGGAGCGTTGTCGAACAAGGAGCGGCGAGCTTCGTCTCGCCGTTGCAGCGGATCGACGGCCGAAGTCCGGAGCGTTGTCGAACAAGGAGCGGACATCACTACTGCATCGTCAAGCTGAATCGGAGCGTCAGGACCC
>CAYYHT010000014.1:13332-26226 GCA_964471355.1 uncultured Enterobacteriaceae bacterium | reverse complement strand
TGCATCAATCGTGACGATTGCGCCCGAAAGTAAGAACACGACTGAGCGCAGCAAATTCGAACAGCTCAAGGCCAATAGCGGCTACCTAAGGGAGCCTCTGGCCACTGAGCTTGAAAACGATTTGCCGTATTTCACCGATGATGCGGTTCAAATCCTGAAGTTTCACGGCAGCTACCAGCAGGACAACCGCGACAACCGACGTAAGGGCGAATCAAAAGACTGGGGAATGATGCTGCGGCTGCGCAGTCCCGGTGGACGTATCCCAGCTCAGCTGTATCTGGCCCTCGATGCCATGGGGCTAAAGGCCACCCGCTCCGAACTTCGCCAAGAGAATGGTCGGTGGATTGACGTGGTCACCGCCACCGGGCGCGAAGACCGACTGGTCTATTTCGACGTCGACAATCCGCAGTCTTGGCTCGTAAAGCTGCACGGATAGCCGGTGCGCCTAGTCGTCACTGAGAAGCCCTCTGTGGCTCGCGACATCGCCAGGGTGCTCGGAGGCATGCAGCGCCGTCAGGGCTATCTCGAGGGCGGCGACCTCAGAATTACTTGGTGCGTCGGTCACCTCGTCGAGCTCGAGGACCCCGCTCACTACGATGAACGATGGAAGCGGTGGTCATTTGAGACCCTGCCCATGTTGCCTCAGACCTTCGCGCTTCGAGCTCGGGCAGGGGCCCGCGACCAGTGGCAGGTCGTTCGAAAGCTGCTGCGCGAGAAGGACGTCGACGATGTGGTCAACGCCTGCGATGCCGGGCGCGAAGGCGAGCTGATCTTTCGCTACGTCTACCAGCTCGCCGGGTGCAAGCACGCTGTGAAGCGCTTTTGGGTGTCGTCGATGACAGACGCCGCCATCAAATCAGCCTGGGCGAACCTCAGGTCGGGGGCTGACTTCGACACACTCGGCGATGCCGCGCGCTGCCGCTCAGAAGCGGACTGGTTGGTCGGGCTCAACGCCACCCGCGCGATGACCTGTTTGGCTCGCCGAGGCGCCGATGCCGAGCTGCTCAGCATCGGGCGCGTGCAGACTCCGACTCTGGCCATGATCGTGAACCGCGACCTGGCGATCGAGTCGTTCGTGGTCGAGTCATTCTGGCAGGTAAAGGCCAACTTTGAGGTCCCCCGCGACGAGGGCGACCCCGCCAAGTGGACCGGTACATGGTTCAAGGCCGCAGACAAGGCTCCGGCGGCCAAGGCCAAGAGCGAGGGCGGCGCCGGCAGTGACGTGCCGAATGCCGAGCGCCTGGCTGATGAGGCCACTGCCAAGGCCATTGCAGCCTGCGCTCTCGGCAAGCAGGGGACAGTTGCCGCTGCCGGAAGCCGGACCAAGAAAGAGCCACCGCCGCTGCTGCACGACCTGACGAGCCTGCAGCGCCGCGCCAACCAGCGCTATGGCTTCTCGGCAGATCACACGCTGAACATTGCGCAGGCCCTGTACGAGAAGCACAAGCTCATCACCTATCCGCGTACTGACGCGCGCTATCTGACCCCAGATCAAGTGCCTGAGCTGGCCGATGTGGTGCGTGCGGTGGCGACGCTCGGCCCCTATTCAGCCGCCGCCAACACCATTCTCGCGGCGCCGATCAATCCCGGAAAGCGCGTGGTCGATGCGTCCGAGGTCGGGGACCACCACGCCCTGTTGCCGACGACTCGGCGTCCGCAGTCAGGCAGTCTGTCCGCCGACGAAAAACGCATCTATGATTTGGTGGCACGTCGACTTCTTGCCGCCTTGTCTGCCGACGCCATCTTCCAGCTGACCGAGTTGTTGGTGCTGATGGATGTCGATGAGGGGCTGCCAGAGGGCGTGTCCTCTCCATTGCACTTCAGGGCCAAGGGCAGGGTGTGCACGCAGGAGGGCTGGAGGAGCATCGACCCGCCGCTCACCAAGAAGAAGTCCCTGGACTTGCCCAAGCTGGCACAGGGCGAGCTGGCGACGGCGGTGGACTGCAAGGCGCCCGAGGGCAAGACCCGTCCTCCTCGCCCCCACAACGATGCGAGCCTGCTGCGCTCAATGGAGACCGCCGGTCGAAACCTGCAGGACAGCGAGCTCAAGCGGGCCATGCGCAGTGCTGGACTGGGCACGCCAGCGACCCGCGCGAACATCCTCAAGACGCTGCTGACGCGCAAGTACATCGAACGCAAGAAGCGGGACATCCTGTCGACGCGTCGTGGGCGCGCACTCATCGCGGCGGTTCCCCTCGACGAGCTGAAGTCTGCCGAGCTGACTGGGCGCTGGGAGGCCCGCTTGGCGAACGTGGCCGAGGGCAAGGACAACCGTGAGGCCTTCATCGCCGACGTCAGTGCCCACGTCCGAGAGATTGTGTCGGCAATCGACGCGGCCGATCCGCCGCCCGCAGAGCTCGTCGCCAAAGAGGCCGGCAAACAGATTGGTTCCTGCCCGGTCTGCGAAAAGCCGGTGCGTGACCGCGGCATGGTTTGGTCCTGTGACACCGGCCGTTCCTGCAGCTTCGTCATCTTCAAGAAGGTGGCCAAGCGGCCCGTCAGCAAGCGCATGGTGGTTCAGCTTCTGACGGAGGGAAAGACCGCGGTGCTCAAGGGCTTCAAGAGCCGCAAGGGCAAGGCCTTTGATGCGGCCTTGATGCTCAAGGAGGATGGCACTGTCGGCTTCTCGTTCCCTCCGCGCGAGAACTCGGGCGGCTATGGCGGCCACACATCAGGTCCCGTCGGCCAGCCCTGCCCCAAGTGCAACATCGGCAGCTTGATTCGCGGCAAAGCGGCGTTTGGCTGCAATCGCTGGCGAGAGGGCTGCGACTACCGGCAGCCGTTCTAGCTAGTCCCGCCCGCTGATCAAGTTCGCGAAGCCGGCCAACCAACGACCCTTCTCAGAGTCGTCGAAAGTCAGCTCACCGCGGGCGGCGGCGAGGATCTGTGTCACCTCATCGCCGTGGGCTTGCTCCTCGAGCACTCGGTACAGCGTTGCGTGTTCGGGGGCAGCACCGGTCTTGTCGGACCACTCGACTACGCTCTTGAGGAAGTCAGGGTCGCCAGGCAGCGGCTGCTCATCAGCGGCTGCTGGACCGAGGCTGTTGATGCCGTCCATGACGCGCTGCTTGCGATCTTTGTAGGGAATCGCGGCGAGCTCGGCCGCGGTGATGGGGGTGCCGAACCAGTAGTCCTGCTTGCCCATGCCGATGGGGAACTCGTTGCGCTGCCCCATGGGCTCGGTGGGCAATCCACCGACAAAGCGCACTGGCACAATCGGCACATCGATGGCCGCTGCCATGTCGATGAAGGCGCCGCTCATCTTCTCGACAGGCTTGCCCGCGTGCAGGCTTCGCGTGCCTTCGACGTGCACCATGATGTTCTTGCCCGGGCTCATCATCTGCTTGGCCAGCTCGTTGATGATGCGTGGCAAGGACTGCTTGTCGGCGCGGTCGAAGTAGGTGATGACCTCGGGGTCGACGACGCCGGGGTACTGGAAGTTGTGGGTGATCAGGCGCCCAAGCCAGCTCTGCTTGTGCTCGGCCTTGGCAATGGTCACCGTCGACAGACCGTTGAGCGTCGCGCTGATGATCGAGAAGAGCAGCGACTCGATGCCCACCTGGTGGTTGCCGAGGAACAGGCAGCTCTTGCCCTGCAGTGCCGCCATGGCGGCAGGGTCCTGCAGGTGGACGCGATTCACAAAGCGCTGCGCGAGACCGTAGTACAGGTCCTCGACAGGCCAGCGGCCCAGGTCGAAGGTGTCGCTCCAGAAGTCGCGTACCGCAGTCAGGTCAAGCTCGGCCGGACCGGAGATGCGAGCCACCGCGTCGTCGCCGTCGGTCTCACGAGCCAGCGGGTAGACCGTCAGTGGCTGATGGGTGGCGATTGCTCCGGCCTGGGTCTCCATGACCTGGGAGGGGTGAACCTCGGCGGCCTGGCCCACCACATCGCACGCGGCGACGACATCGGCGGCGGAGCTTCCGTAGATGGCCTCGACCGTGCCGGGCAGCCAGTTGCTGCCCTTGATCTCGGCGGCAGAGACTAGTGCCTCTCCCTCCGACAAGCGGGACAGGGCCATTCCTTCGACAAACGAGCTGTCGCGCAGAAAGGCTGTGCGGTCGGCTGGATTGGCAGAGCCGATCGGCCCCTTGGGAACCAAGATTTCGACCAAGCGGAAGGCGGCGAAGACGCGCTCTGCGACCCGGGCCTGGACCTGGAATGCGGGGAAGCGCTCGTCGCCGTCAAAGCCGTCAAAGCGCACGTCGACGATGACTTCACCTTCGGTGGGCAGGGCGCCCCACAGGAAGCCGTCGGGGATTCTGTAGGGGTAGGCCGCGTCAGTCTGAGAGATGCGGTCTGACCAGGCGTGCAGGCCGTCGTGGGGAATGCCGTGGGTCAGCGCGTCGAGCAGGCCTTGGCCGGTGCGTCCCCATGGAACGGTGCCGGCGCCGGCGTCCAGCACAGCGGTCGAGCCGTTGCTGCCCATTGTGAGCTTGCGCAGGTATTGGAAGGCAGGGCCGTGGAAGAGAGTGCCGCTCTGGTACGGGTCTGCGATGTCGGTGCCGCCTTCGAGAGCGGGCAGGGGAGCGGGCTCGGGTGTGCCCGGAGCTGCCATGATGGTGCCGACGGCAGCGGGCTCGAAGCGGGACAGTGCCGGGTTGCTGGCATCGCGCCACAGCATCAGCCGGGCGTCATCGCCATCGATTTCCGTCATGAGGCGGGTGGGGCCGGGAATCGGAATCCAGCGTTTCACGGCAACATCGGCCAGCTGAATGACCTGTGGCAGCGCGTCTGGGAAGGCGGCGCCAATCAGACGGTCCACCATCGACAGCATCGGCAGCGCCGGTACGGTCCACGTCGGGCAGTGGTCGTCCAGCCAGCTGTCGGTGCTCGGATTGAGCAGCTCTTCAGGTGCGGCGCCAGAAACGTCGACAGAAGGCTGCTCACCGTCAAAAGGGACTTGCTGCCCCTTGAGGTTGATGTGGAAGCCGCTGGCTCCGACGGTCGTCCAGCGCGGCTTGCCGATCTGGTCGTCCTGGACCTTGTGGTGGGTGGCCTCGGCCTCGGCGTTGCCGCTGACGATGCGCATGCCCATGTTCTTGGCTTCGTAGATGCGCTTGCCATCGACCCACAGGCTCGCTGTGCAGACCGCGAACGCACCCTTGTCGTCGGTGCCGGTCTCGGTGATCTCGATGGTCGAGTGAATCAGCTTGTTCTTGGGCACGACCTGACCGCGGTACTTCCAGGTCATGGCCTTGCCGAGCATCAGCGGCTCGAAGCGTGGGTTTTCGATGCCGGCAGCCATGTCGGTCTCGATCATGTAGAACTGCAGCAGCTGGATCATTGCCTCGATGCCCAATGAGCCCGGCTGGACCGGGTCGGCATAGAAGTGGGCCTTGAAGAACCACTCGGCAGGGTCGACTGGCTTGCTGGCGCGCAGCTGACCGAGTCCGGCCTCGCCGCCGGTGCGGTCGAAGCGCTCGACCCGGTCGATCATGCGCAACATCGGCTGGGGCAGACGAAGGTCGCCGGCGTAGTACTTGTCGTGGTTGATGCACAGGTCGACGGGGTAGTTCGCTTCGCCTTCGAGCTGGGCGCGGTCGGCGTCGGTGGTGGGCAGGCCGGCCTGGTTGTCGAAGGCCTCGGGTGGGAAGAAGCCAAAGACCGTCTTGAGGTCATAGGCCAGCTCTTCGCTGCCATCGGGCCGCTGCAGGTAGCAGTTCACATCGAAGCTCTCGATGATCATGCCCGCGGACTGGCTGATGTTGGTGATCTTGACCTCGCTGCGGAAGGTGCCTCCCTCCGGCGGAATCTCGATGAGCATGTTTCCGGTGCCGTCGAGGTTGCGGAACATCAGGTCCTTGTCGACGCTGCATGCCGAGCCCACGTAGCTGGCGAGCCAGCCGCAAGGCTGCAGTGCGGCCTCGAGCAGCACGGCAAAGGGCATGGTCGAGGTGCCGTTTTCGACGAAGTACCACTCTTGTGCGGCGGGAACGTCGTACTCGAGCTCGATCTCGACGCCGGCTTTGACTCCGCCGTTGGGCTCGCTGGCCTTGGTGGCTCGGCTCATGAAGTGGTAGGGCGGACCGGGCAGGCGCGCGACCTTGCGGGTGCCGTCGAAGCGCTCATACATCTCGCCAAAGGCCATGCTGGGCTTGTTCCAGGCACAGGCGAGAAGTGACGCGTAGTCAAAGGGGAAGCCGTTGGGGTCTTTGGTGACCGGCTTGGGCTCGACATAGCCCTCGAGCAGGCGCGGCTTGCTTGTGATGGGCCAATCGGGAACGAGGCGAAGGCCCATGCGGCGGGCGTGGAAGCCCTTCTGGCCGTCGCAGGTGCACAGCAGGTCTGCGTACAACATCGGGATGGGGCCGTCGTGAACCTCTTCGACGAAGATCTCGTAGGTGAGTTCCTTGGCGTCGGGCAGCACCTGGCCGCGGCACAACAGGTGCACCTTCTCTTCGGGAATGGGCTCGAAGCGCCAGCCATCCTTGTCGATGGTGTAGCCGAGGGCCGCAATGTAGAAGGCCATCATCTGCAGGCAGCCTTCGAACATCAGGGTGCCTGGCATGCAGGGGTCGCCCTTGAAGTGGCCGTCAAAGAACCAGTCGTCCGGATGCACGTCGGTCTTGGCCTTGAGGTAGCCGCGTCCCCAGGGCCCACCCTTGGGGTCGAACTCGGTGATGCGCTCGAGGAACAGCATCTTGCCGCTCTGGATCGCGGGAGTGCGGTTGTGGGGCATCGCGTACTCGAAGCCCTCGCCGAAGCAGGCGTAGGCGTCGCCTTCCGAGAATGCCCGGATTTGCTCGGCAGTGAAGCTGCTGCGAGTGCAGGCGACGGCAGGCGGGTCGAGTCGCGGATTGGCGACGAGGTTCTCTTCCTCTTCGGGAGTCCACAGGATTCCAGCAGACTCAGCGAGTTCCGCTTCGTTGAAGAAGCCGGCTTGGCCCTCGCGAACCGACAGCTGCGGCCGGTCTTGGGTGTAGCAGTCGTAGTGGAAGAAGAACAGGCGTACGTCACCGTGCTTGGCGTGCCCATCGACGTGGATGTCGTAGTGCAGGGTGTCGCCGGGCTTGGGCAGGTTGCCGTGGTAGGTCAGCTCGCAGCCGAGAAGCCGGTACGCGCGCTCGCCCTGGTTGAAGAAGTCGATGCCCAGGTAGCTGATGAGGAATAGGTCGGCCTGGCCACTCTCGATGAGGATGCCCGCAGGCACGTAGCCGTCGTTGAGGTACCAGCGGTCGATGTGAATGTCGGACTCGGTCCAGATGGTTCCCTTGCCCATGGAGCCGGGCTCAGCGTCGATTCCGGTGACCCGGTCGCAGAGCAGCAATGGCGGTTCGGGCATGCGGACCTGCACCTCGTGCTTGTCCTGCTGAATGAACTGGGGGCCGAAGATCTCGCTGATGGTGCCGCTGGCGTGAGTCAGCACTTGGGCTTCGTCCCAGGTACGGCCCTTGGCGAGCAGACGGCCGGTCTTGGCATCGCGGCCGGAGCCCTCGGATTGAGGCTGGACACCCTTGACCGCAGTGGCCTTGGCTGGTGCCGGGGCTGGCTTCTTGGCCTGGACCGGCGCGGGCGCCTTGAATGGGGCTGGAGCCTTGATGGGGGCCTGTTTGGCAGCGGGTGCGGGTGTCCGGAATGCTGCCGCGGGTGCGGGCGTCGGGGCGGGGGGCCGCATGAAGGCCGCGGTCGCCACGGGCACAGGAACAGGCACTGGCGCCGCTGGCCGCTGGGTGGGGGCGGACTGCGCGGCTCCCATAAAGCCGAACAGGGCGTTCTGACGGACCTGCAGGAAGCGCTCGTGGGTCTCTTTTTGCTGGGCCAGGAAGTCCTGGTGCACGGCGGACAGCTGGCGCTGATAGGCGATGAAGCGCCCGAAGACGTCGTTGCCGGGCGGGTTGGGAGTGGCCATCTGCATTCCGGCTGGTGTGGGTGTTGGTGCCGGAGCCGCTGGCGGTGCCGGGGGCTGTGCGTGCTGGAATGTCGAGAAGGCGCCAGAGCGCGGATCGGTGATCGGCATGGCGGGCTCGGGGTGCCAAGGGGCGGCTGCGGCGGCTGCCGGAGGCTCGGCGGACACGGCGTCGGTGACCGGCGGAAGCCAGGGTGCGGGGGTCATCATCTGCACATCGGACTGCATAGTGCCTCCAGGCGCTTGCGGAATGACCGGCGCGGGGCGGTGAGCTTGAAAGGTGAGCTTCTTGCTCTTGGTCGGACCCAGAGCGGTGGGTGCCGTGGCACCAGGGGCTGTCTTGACCCACACCGTGGAGGATTGGCCTCCTAGGGCGTCGATCGTCACTTCGGCGGCCGGAGCCTTGCCGTACTGGCAGAACAGCGTTGCGGCGGCCACGTGCAGCAGCCCTGAGGCGGCGTGCGCATGACCGAACAGGCCCGTGAGCGACGCGGCGCCCTCGGCCAGACCCAGTCGAATGCCAGCTTGGACGGGTGTGTCGGAGATCAGCGCCATGACGGCTTCCCCAGACTGAACGTCGGCGACGCGCTTGAGCACGAGCACCACGGCGGCGTCGCCACCGACTCGTCGGTCAGCGGCCAGGACCTGGCGTGCGGCTTCTTCGTGCACGGCTTCAGCAGACAGGTCGACGGCACCGACGACCGCAGCATCGAGCTCGCCCGCGCGAAGTGCTCGCACGGCGATCTCGAGAGCGCGTACTCCCGATAGCTCCTCCGCGCTGACCGTAAAGCTTGGTCCGGCCAAGTCGAACTGGCTGTTCAGACGGTTTGCCGGGATGTTTGGCATGGTGCCCAGCACCCCCGGAGACTCGAGCAGCGGCACGATGCCCTCGCGCGCGGAGGCAATCCATTGCTCGTCTTGGCCCAGGGCACTGGCCCACTCTGCGACTCTCCAGCGCGCGCCGTAGCGAGCGACCTGTGGGTCACACTGCATGCCGATGAAGATGCCTGTGCGCTCGCGAGGCAACACCTTGCCGCGCAGGGCATCCCGGGCGGCTGCGAGCAACAGGGTCTGTTGACCGAGTGCCTGCTGCAGGTCCCGTGGCGGGAACTTCAGTCCGATGACGTCCAGCTTGACGTCCGCAGCACGGCGTTCGACGGGGCTTCCGCCCAGCAGGGAGCCCGCGAATTGATCGACATTGGCGCCGTCGCCAACCCGGGTGCCCAAGGCGACAATGGCGATGTCTCCGGCGAGGGCCTTTGTGGCACCGGAGGGCGTGGCACCTGGGATGTACTCCTCGACCAACAGATGGGCGTTGTTGCCGCCAAATCCAAACGCGCTGACCCCAGCACGGCGTGGGCCGTTGCTGTTCCATGCCTCGGCGGTAGCCGGGATGCGGAAGGGGCTTCCCTGAAGTGCCGGATTGAGCTTGTCGATGTTGCTGACCGGCGGAATGGTCTTGTTCTTGATGGCACCCAGCACCTTGATCAGCCCGGCCACGCCGGCTGCGGTGATCAGGTGGCCCATCGTGCCCTTGAGTGAGCCCATTGGCACGTTCGACAGGCCCTTGTAGACCGTTGCCATGGTGCCGATCTCAGTCCCGTCGCCCACGGGCGTTCCGGTGGCGTGGCACTCGATGTAGCTGACCTCGGATGGTGAGATGCCACTCATGTCGTATGCGGCCTGGACGGCGCGCCCTTGGCCCTCTTGTGCGGGGGCTAGCAGGCCGCGTCCGCGTCCGTCGTTGGCCAGGCCAATGCCGCGAATCACACCGAGGATGGTGTCCCCGTCGCGCTCGGCGTCGTCGAGCCGCTTCAACGCCACCATGCCCGCGCCTTCGCCGGGCAGCAGGCCATCGGCATCGGCGTGGAAGGGACGGCTCTGACCGGTCTTGGACAGTGCGTTGAGCGCGCAGAAGCCGACGTGGATGAACAGGTCGTCGGCACGGTTGACGGCTCCGGCGAGCATCAAGTCGGCGACACCGTCGTGGAGCTTGTCGCAGGCGAGCTTGATGGCGTAGAGCGCTGACGCGCAGGCGGCGTCGAGAGCGAATGCGCCCGCATCGAGCTGAAGGGCTGCAGCCAGCGTATGGGCTGGCAAGCCGGACATGAAGCGGTTGTGTGCGTCGGTCGTGGGTACGTCGAGGCGTTCGGGGTTCAGGCCGTTCTCGCGCAGCCAGACGCCTTCGGCGAAGCGGGACAGGCTGCCGCTGGGGAACGACAGGTTGCCGATGACAGCACCGGTGCGGCCCGTGCGTTTTGCCTGGCCGATGGCCTCGCGGCCCGTGTGCAGAATCCACTGAAACAGCGGGTCGAGCCTGCGGATGTGATCGGCGTCGACAGCAAAGCCCTCGGCGTTGAATGCGTCTTCAAAGCCGCGAACATAGCCACCGCGGTCCGACCAAGCGCGGTCGTCGCTGTGGCTGGGATCGCCAGTCAGAATGCGTTCGCGGGCGATTCCCCAGCGGCCGTCCGGTGCGTTGCTGACCAGATCGCGGCCTTCGGCGACGGCGGACCACAGCTGTTCGGGATTGAGGGCGCCGGGCAGAACACAAGCCTGCCCGACGATTGCGATGGGGCTGAAACGCATCAGCTTTCCTTTGTCGTGTGGCTAGGCGTCGGCCCGGTCAGTGGCTTTGCGGGTTCCGGGCAGTACGTGGGTGTCGACCCCACGCATCTCGGCCAGCATCTGTCCGTCGCCGCCCAAGAAGGCGATGTGGCAGGTGACCTTGTCCTTGCCCTTGGTCTCGCCGTGCAGCACACAGCGAACCGCTCCAGTCGGAAGTCCAGAGACGTAGCGGTGGAAGCTGCCCACGCCGGTGGGCAACGAGGCACCACCGGTCGCGTGCTTGGTCCACAACAGAGCCAGCTGCAGTCCGCCATCGACCAAGGCCGTGTCGGTCTGCCATTCGCCGGCCCACCCGAGCTCCTTGGCTCCGACCATCACAGCGGCGATGCCGCTGTCGCTGACGCCTTCGAGCTCGCGAATCACCTGGAAGTCGGGGCCATGGAAGAGCACGTCGCCGTACACCTTGTCGTCCCACTTCTTGAGGTTGCCGACCGAAGGCACGCTGCTGGCGGGCACAGTCTGTCCCGGCTCGCTCATCTCGACGGTGGCCGAGTAGTGCTTGCGACCGTTGGCACCCATCAAGTCGACGGCGAGCACCGCTCCGCTGCCGTTGGACAGCTGGCGTGCGGTGATGTGCAGGCGGTCTCCACCGTTGTCGAAGTGAGACAAGGTGATGCCGGACAGCACGCGGATGTCGCGGGCGGTTGTGAACACCAGATCCGGACGGCATGCCTTGGCGGCGCGGGCCATCCATTCCAGAGCCAGAGCGACGGGCACGACGGGCACGCCCTTGACCTGGTGGCTGGAGAGGTAGGGGTGGGTCGCGTGCTGGACGAGAATGTCGTACGCGACCTCAGGGGCGTTTCCCACTGCCGCTAGTGCCTTGGACACCGGCTTTCCGCCCAGGACCAACTCGACCTGATCGAGCTTGCCGCTGACGAGCTCGTCGACGAGCATCTTGGCACCGACATCGAGGGGGATGAGCGGAACGCCCATCGACTCGAAGTGGGCCTTGAGGGCCGGAGTGACCATGCCGCCTTCCCATGGACCCCAGCCCAGGGACTTCACAACGAAGCCTTCGCCGCGCTTGGAGCGCTCGAGTCCGGCGACCTTGTTCAGGACCTCGTTGGCCATGGCGTAGTCACACTGGCCTTGGTTGCCACAGCGACCGGCGACCGAGCTGAACAGCACCAGAGCCTTCAAGTCGTCGGACTTGGTGACCTCGAGCAGACTGCGCAGGCCGTCGACTTTGACGTCGAAGACGAAGTCGAACTGGTCGGTGGTCTTCTCGGCAATCAGCTTGTCGGCCAGGACGCCGGCGCCGTGGACGAGTGCGGTGATGCCGCCCCAGTCCTTGCGCACGCCTTTCAGGGCCTTGTTCAGCGCCTTGCGGTCACGCACGTCGGCGGACACGTAGCGGGCGTCGCCACCGGTGGCCTTGATGGCGTCGATGGTGGCGCGAACCTCGCGGTTGGCCATGATGCGCTTGACCTGCTTGCCCAGGTCAGCGGGCTTGAGCTTCTCGCCGCGGGACTTGGCGTCCTTGAGCAGAGCGCCCTTCATGGCGGCGTCGCTGTCGACTCCCTTGACCGCAGCAGGCTCGTCTTCGAGTGCGGTGCGGCCCAACAGGACCAGCTTGCACTTGGTGGCGTCGGCCAGCGCGATGAGGGTCGCGGCGGTGACTCCGCGGGCGCCGCCCGAGGCCACCACCACGTCGTCCTTGCCGAGGATTGCCGCAGCGTCGGCGGAGATGTCGGCGTAGCTCTCGAGCGTCAGGCGAGTGCCGTCAGCCTGCAGTCCAACCTCGATCTCGGTGCCGCCAGCCAGCAGCTCGTTGGCGATCGCGATGGCAACGGCCTTGTCCTTGCGGCCCTTGGTGGCGATGTCGATGGCGCGCACGGCGGCATCGTTCCACTCTTGAGCAGCGGTCTTTGCCAAGCCGGCGAATCCGCCAGCCCAGGCGCGATCCGAGCCCGACAGGCCGAAGTCGCCACCGGTGTCTTGCACCGTGACGTAGACCTTGGCCTTTCCGGCGATGGCCGACGCGTTGATGAAGGCCGCGCGATTCAGTGCGTACTGCGCGTCCACGCTCTTGGCCTTGCGGATGCCAGTCAAGTCGATGAGGCCGTCGGCGTCGGCTGGGACCTCGGTGACCACAACAGCGCTGGCGCCGTGAGCCGAGAGTTCCTTGACCAGTGCCTTGGCCACGCCGCTGCCGTCGTCGATGACGGCGAGCTTGGAGGCGGTCAAGATGCCCGGAAGTGCGAAGCCAGCGGCTTCAACGGCGACAGTGCGCAGGGCATATCGGCCGGCAGCGGGCTTCGTGGAGACTGCGGAGACGGCCGCAGGCACAGCGGCGGCGGATGCCGAACCCGCACCCATGTAGTCGACAATCTCGCCGAGGGTCTGCAGCTTGGCCATCTCGCCAGCGTCGACTTCGGGGAGGGAGGGCTCGCGCTCGCGCATGGTCGAGAGAATCT
>CAYYHT010000014.1:0-13232 GCA_964471355.1 uncultured Enterobacteriaceae bacterium | reverse complement strand
CGCCGAGGTCGGCCTCGAGGTTCATCTCCATGCCGAGCATGTCTGCGGGGTAGCCGGTCTTTTCAGCGACGACGTCCAGCATCAGCTGGGTGAGGTCGATCTGCAAGGAGGGGCGAGCTTCGTCTCGCCCAGCTTCTGGAGTCGGCGAGACGAAGCTCGCCGCTCCTTGTTGGGCGGGCAGCGAGGCACCCATGTAGTCGACAATCTCGCCGAGGGTCTGCAGCTTGGCCATCTCACCAGCGTCGACTTCGGGGAGGGAGGGCTCGCGCTCGCGCATGGTCGAGAGAATCTCGACGCGCTTGATGGAGTCGACGCCGAGGTCGGCCTCGAGGTTCATCTCCATGCCGAGCATGTCTGCGGGGTAGCCAGTCTTTTCAGCGACGACGTCCAGCATCAGCTGGGTGAGGTCGATGGAGGGGCCAGCTTGGTCTCGCCCAGCTTCTGGAGTCGGCGAGACGAAGCTGGTCGCTCCTTGTTGGGCAGGCAAGCTTGCGGCCATCGCATCGACGATGTCGCCGAGGGTGCGCAGACCGCCCATCTGGCCGGGGTCGACCTCGGGAAGCTGCGGCGCCTTCTCGCGGACCGCCGACAGAATCTCGACGCGCTTGATGGAGTCGACGCCGAGGTCGGCTTCGAGGTCCATCTCGAGGGTCAGCATGTCTTCGGGGTAGCCGGTCTTCTCGGCGACCACGGCCAGCATGATGACGCTGAGGTCCGGCGCTGAACCCGATGCCGCGACGGCGACGGGCGCCGACCTTACCGGCGCGGGAGCGCTAGGGATGAGGTCGGTCGCGTTCATGACCGGCAGCGTGCTCAAGCTGGTCACCGCGGCCGGAACCACAGGGGGTGCTGTGGAGATCGGAGCGGGTGCGGCGAACATGGGCTGCGGGGTCGGCGCTGCGTAGGTCGGCTGTGGTGCCGGTGCTGCGTAGGTTGGCTGCGGAGCCGGTGCTGCGAAGCTCGGCTGCGGAGCGGCAAAGCCGGCTGCTTGCTGACCGGTCACCATCTGGGACAGGCCAAAGAAGCTCGCTTCGACACTCTTGAGGAAGCTCTGGTGGCTGTCGGCCATGGCGCGCTGGTAGGCACCGTGCGCCTCGGCAGTCTGTCGCTGAGCCTCTTGGTAGGCCGCAATCCAGGCGTCGCTTGGTGCGGCTGCTGGGGGTGCGTAGGCCGCGGGGGCCGGTGCGGCAGCCGTCGGGGCGACGCTCGGGTTGTTCACGTACACGGGCTTCTCGACGATCTTCTCGACGATCTTCTCCACGACGACCTCCTTGACCACGACCTCGGCCTTGCGAGGGGGATTGGGCTTGGGCAGGTCCACCGCGCCAGCTTCTGGCGGGTAGGGCTTGCCGTAGTTGCTGCCGTTGAGCTTCAGGATGAGCTTGGGCTTGGTGATGTCGCGCGGGTCGCTGGCCGGCTCAAAGGCCGTCCACAGCGTGCTCAGGTTCATCTCGATGCCGGCGGCTGCCAGACGAGCGATGCCGGCAAACAAGCCGTCACGGCCGAGCTTGCCCTTGCGGTCGAGCTCGACGGCGGTGAAGTCGCGGCCCTTGAGAATGCGGCCAACGAGCTTGGTCAGCACACTGTTCGGGCCGACCTCGATGAAGGTCCGGATGCCCGAGGCGTACATGGCCTCGATCTGCTCGACGAAGCGAACCGGGTTGGCAATTTGGTTGCCGAGCAGGCTGCGCGCCGCCTTGGCAGTCTTGGGGTAGGGCTTGGCCTCGGTGTTGCTGTACACCTCGAGTCCGGCCTTGTTGAACTTGATGTCACCCAGGAACTTGCCAAAGGGCTTGGTCGACGCGCTGACGACCTTGCTGTGGAAGGCGGTGGCGACGTTCAGGCGCTTGGCAGTGATGCCTTCGGCGGCGAGCTTGCTCTCGACGTCGGCAATGGAGTCGGTCGGGCCGCTGATGACCACCTGCTTGGGGCTGTTGTGATTGGCGACGACGACGTCGGTGCCCCACTTGGCGAGCAGGGGCTTGAGGGTCTCGATGGTGGCGACCACGGCCGTCATGGAGCCGGGGTTGCTGGCGGCTTCGGCCATCAGCTCGCCGCGCTTGCGGCTGACCTTGAACAGGTCGGTCTCGGAGAGCACGCCGGCAGCGTACAGAGCGGTGACTTCGCCGTAGCTATGTCCCGCGACGGCCTTGGCCTCGATGCCCAAGTCGCGCACGATGTTGAGCAGAGCCAAGCTGGCGACACCGATGGCAGGCTGGGCCCACTCGGTGGCGGTCAACTTGGTGAGCTGTGCCTTCTCGTCAGCGGCGGTGTAGGCCGGAACGGGGAAGACGACGCGGTGCAGTTCGTCAGCACCCCAGATGTCGGTGCTGGCGGCCTGATCCCAGGCGTTGAGTGCTGTGTCCCATGTGGTGGCGACTCCAGCTCCCATGCGCAGGTACTGGCTGCCTTGACCGGGGAAGAGGAAGGCGGTCTCGCCATCGTTCTTGCCGGTGCCGAAGTGCATGCCGTTCGGGCTGCTGAATGCGTCTCCCTTAGAGACGAGGTCTGCAGCCTTGCCGAGCTTTGCAGCCAGATCGGCATCGCTGTCAGCCACGATGGCCAAGCGTGCGGCCGCCTTGGCATCGAAGGATTCCTGGGTCGTGCGGGCCAAGAACAGCAGCATGCCGGCTTGGTCGGCGACGCCTGCAAGCTCGCGTGCCTGGGCAGCAACGGCCGCTGGCGTGGCTCCGCTGAGAAGGACGATCTCGGCACCTGCGATGCGGCTGCGCCATGCATGCGGGTTGGACCCCGTGTACTCCTCGAGGGCGAGGTGGAAGTTCGAGCCACCGAAGCCGAAGCTGGACACGCCAGCGCGACGTGGATGTGTGTCGGACCGGACCCACGGGGTGGCCACTGCGTTCAGGAAGAACGGGCTGGTGTCGATGTCGATCTTGGGGTTGGGCTTGTTGACCTTGATGGTCGGCGGAAGCACCTTGTGGTGCAGGGCCATGACGGCCTTGAACAGACCGGCGGCACCAGCGGCGGCCTTGGCGTGACCCATCTGGGACTTCACCGAGCCGAGGGCGCAGTACTGGCGGTCCTTGCGGCCACCTGACTCGAAGGACTGACGCAGGCCTTCGTACTCGGCGGCGTCTCCGGCCTTGGTACCGGTTCCGTGGGCTTCAATCAGCTCGACGGTCGAGATGTGGTAGCCGGCGTTTTCGTACGCGCGGCGGACCGAGCGCGCCTGGCCTTCGGGGACCGGGGCGTACACGCTCTTGGCGCGGCCATCGGAGCTCGTTCCCACGCCCGAGAGCACGCAGTAGACGCGGTCACCATCGCGCTCGGCGTCGTCGAGACGCTTGAGGGCGACCATGCCGATGCCCTCGGCGAGCATGGTGCCGTCCGCCTTGTCGCTGAACGGGGCGCAGTCGCCGCTCGGGGACAGTGCCGGCGTCTTGCTAAAGCACATGTACATGAAGATGTCGTTCATCAGATCGGCGCCGCCGACGATGACCATGTCCGACTGCCGCAGGTACAGCTCGCTGGCACCCATGTGCAGGGCGCTGAACGTACTGGCGCAGGCCGCGTCGGTGACGCAGTTGGTGCCGTGCAGGTCGAGACGGTTTGCGATGCGGCCGGCAACGACGTTGCCCAACACGCCCGGGAAGGTGCTTTCTTGCCACTCGACGTAGTGGTCGGCAATGCGCTTGCAGGCCTCTTGCACCTCTTCTTCGGGCAGGCCCATGTCGCGCAGAGACTTCTGCCAGACCGGCTTCTGCAGGCGGCTGACCATGCTCCCGAGCAGCTCTTGCGCAGAAGTGACGCCCAAGATGACACTGACTCGCTCGCGGTCCATGTCCTGGAACTGGCCGTCAGTGGCGTCCTCAAGCACCCGCTTGGCGACCACGAGGGCCAGAAGCTGGTTGGTGTCGGTGGCCGGAACGATGTTCGGGGGAACACCCCAAGCCATCGGGTCGAAGTCGACGTCTGGAATGAAGGCACCGCGGTTGGCGTAGGTCTGGTCCCGCGCCTTGGGGTCTTCGTTGTAGTAGTCCTCGGTCAGCCAGTGCGTCTTGGGCACGTCGGTGATGAGGTCTTTGCCGTGAAGGATGTCGCTCCAGAATCCGGTCTTGTCGAGAGAACCGGGAAACAGGGCGCTGACACCAACAACGGCGAGCGGGACGATTGGACTATCGGACATGAGAAGGCCTCCGGCCTGAGCTAGGCGAGGGGTCGGGGAGCATAGGTAAAGGCAGTGCTAGGCACGGCCAACCCATAGGTACGGAGCTGCTGGGCGCGTGCGATGACCGCGGCACCCTCCAGCATATTTCTTGCAATTTGAACGGCTTCGCGGGACTCGGGTGCTTCGAGGAAGCTGCCGCGGACCCAGTCGTTGAAGGCACCCATCGCGGGGCCACACCAGATCTGGTAGTCCATGCGACGTGCCGGGTCGCCGGCGATGGCCCACTTGCTGGACAGGCCCAGGTACCAGCGGAACACCAGCGCCATCTTGTGCTTGGGGTCGGCGTGGGCACGGGCGAGCTCTTTGGGGTCTCGCTCGGTGAAGAAGCTCTCGCACCCTGCCCAGACCTCGGCGGTCGGGCGGCCGAGAATCTTGTCGAGGGCTGCTTTGTCGTCGGTGGACATGGTCTCAAGGCTGTCGTTGGCCCGGTAGAGCTCGTACAGCTTGAGTGCGCGCACGCCAAACATGGTGCCGCGCTTGAGCACCTGCACCTTGACGCCCAGCTCAAACATGTCGGCAGCCGGGGCCATGATGACGTCGGCTAGGCCGGCCTTGGCCAGCAGCACCTTGCCCTGTGGGTCCAGGCCGCTCTCGATGGCGCCCTGGTTGACCGAGCCGGTCAACACATAGGCAGCGCCGAGGTTGAATGCGGCGGCGACGGCACTGGGGGTGCCGATGCCACCGGCGGCTCCGATGCGGATGGGGCGGTTGTAGCCGTACGTGGCGACGGACTCGTCGCGCAGGCGAAGGATGATCGGGAACAGAGCCGTCAGCGACTGGTTGTCGGTGTGTCCGCCGCTGTCGGCTTCGACGGTGTAGTCCTCGGCGACCGGCACGCGCAGCGCCAGGGTCGCTTCAGCCTGGGTCAGAAGGCCATCGGCGACCAGTCCGTCCAGCATCTCTTTGGGAGCGGGCGCCATGAAGCGAGCGGCGACCTCGGGGCGGCTGATCTTGGCGAACACGAAGTTCTTGCGGTTGATCGAACCGTCGGCGCCTTGGCTCAGCCCAGTGGCCGCGTAGCGCACAATGCTGCGCGTCAGCGCCATGTAGGCGGCGGCCGAGACGCGACGCACGCCCTCGCGGATGTACAGGTCGGCCACGGCGGCTTCGATCGCAGGCTCGTTCGGGGAGTGGATGAGGTTGCAGCCCCAGGTGTAGCGATCGCCAAGCTCACTCTTGAGCTCGGCCACCGCCGCAGCGACGCGCTTGGGAGGAAGTCCTGCAGCGCCGAAGAAGCCCATCATGCCGCCCTTGGCCATGGCGATGACCAGACGGGTGGTGGCGATGCCATTGGCCATGGCGCCAGAGACATAGGGGAAGCGCACGCCGTGCACTTCATTGAAGCTGCGGTCGCCAAGCCATTCGGGGTACAGCGCGGGCAGTGTCGCCATCAGCGCGTACGTGGGCTTGCCGTTGATGTGCTCCTCGCGAATGACCTTGCCGGCAAAGGCGACGCCGATGCGGCCGTTGGGGCCTTCTTGAACCAGGTGGATGGGCTGGCGAATGTTCTCGATTGCGGCAGTGAGATCGGACTGTTCAAACGCCGGAAAGGCGGTCCCGGTTTCCCACACACCGATTGGTTGCAACGACATTCAAGGCTCTCCAGAGCAGACAAAGATGGATGCCTTGGTCAGATAGGACGGTGGCGCATGCGCTGTGTCACCGCTTCGTCATCACCCAATGACAAAGATTTTTGCCCCGAAGAGGATCATTCTGATCCTGGCGGCGTGTCGAACGGATGAGCGGCCATGATGCCCAGGACAGGCCTGTTATGCGGTACTGCGCATTCTTGACTGAATCTCCATTCATTGCTCATTGGCAGGTGTCAGCGGACTCGCTACATTGGGAATCTCTTGTGGAGCAATGAAGAATGGTGTCCGCGTTTGTGATGTGGGTGGCGCTGGCAGGATCGCCGGCTCAGGCGGCCGAGCCGACGTTTGAAGTGCTGCCTGATGGCACCATCGAAGCGCGCATGCACTTTGACGCCACCGTCGATGAGTTGCGTGCCGTCATCAGCAATCCCAAGGTTCGCCAAGACCTGTCCAGTGACGTCTACAGCGTGGACGTCAAGCCCGAGGGACGCTGCTCCAAGCTGCAGATCAGCACCCGCGGCATGTTCCGCCCGCTCGCGGTGCTGTCGGTCTTTTGTCCCACGGACAGCGGCTTCAAAGAGTCGCTCGTCTCAAGCTCCGACTTCACCCACTACGAGCAGGAATGGAGCTTCACGCCGCGCGCAAACGGCACCGATGTGGTGTTCCGGACGCACAGTGTGCCCAACCTGCCAGTGCCCACAGCCGTGCTCAACAACAGCACGCAGAGCTCGGTCAGCGACATGTTTGGCAAGCTCGTCGTCCGGCTCGTCACGCCGTAGTCAGATTCCGCCCAGGAACATCACCATGGGCTCGACTTCGACGATCTCGCCGGAAACCTCGGCTCCCTCCACGAACTCGATGGTGCCCGTGGCGTCGCCGACGACCTTGTTGCCCTCGCAATCTGAGTCAGCGACATCGGCGATCACTGTCGGCGCGGCGGCCGTGGGAACGGCGTCGACGGCTTGAAGCACTTCACCCGCGGCCTCGGTAGCCACAGTGATGGTGACGTCGGCGGTGTCGGTGAGCGTCGGCACGGCGCCATCTGCGAGAGCCGCGGGTGCGATGAGCAGTGCGGCTGCGGCTGCGGCGGCCATGGAGGCCCGCTGGAAGATCACGTGGCCTTGGCTATTTGCAGCGTAGCGAACGCACACCTGCTCCCCCGCATCGCGACGGCGCAGGGCATTGCAGGCTGCCTGCCGCGTGCGGATGTTGTGCACGGTTTTTTGGCATAGCGCGCAGAAGCGGTTGCCGTCCTCGCCCCGTTTCATGGCGTTCCAGCGCTCGGTGCACGGGGTCAGGACCGGAATGCGCATCAGGGACTCCAGTCGTCGGGCACGGGGTCGAGCGCGTACTCGACCACCTCTGGCACGTCGGGAAGGGTGGGGACGGGGTTGAGCGGTACGGGCTTGGCCGGTGGAACGGGCATGGGCACCCCGCCGGTCATCTGAATCGGCTGCGGGACCCGCATCGGGCCGCCTCCCACGATCTGGAAGGTCTCGACGGTCACGGTCTCGACACAGTCGGCGTCTTCGACGTCTTCGATGGTTTGCACTCCAGCCGAGTGGCTCGCGTTCGTCGCTGGCAGCTCTCCCAGAGTGGGGGTGTCACCATCAGCGAGGGCTGGAGAAGCGGCGGCAAGCGCGATGGCGGCCATGGCAGCCTTGGCCCGCGAGCCGAACAAGACGGTGCCCTCGGCATCGCGCACGAAACGGATGCAGATGTTCTCGCCGCCTAGGTGTCTTTGACGGAGCTCCTCGGCGGCGACCGGACCGCAAGCGGACAAGTCGTGCACATGCATGCGGCACTCGGTGCAGAAACGCTTGCGCTCGTCGCCTTCAAAGCTGTCCCAGGCTGCGATGAGTGGGCACTCAAAGGCCAGCTTGCGAATGCGCATCAGGTGCCCCCGTCGGTCGGAGTCGGAGTCGGAGTAGGGGGGGGCGGGGGAGGCGGCTGTGGGGGGCGCATCGGCCTGCCCATGAGTGGGCGTGGCTTGACCGGCGGGACCGGGTCGACGGTGCCTGGTTGGACCGTCAGCCCGCCTTGCTGACCGGTCACGCAGTCGGTGTCGTCCACGTCGACGAGCACGTCGCCAATCTGAGCCTCGACGACCGGTCCTTCACTCAGTTCGGGAATCAGGCCATCTGCGAGGGCGGGTGCAGCCAGGGTCAATCCGCCCACGGCCAGGGCGGCCATGGTGGCTTGGGCAAAGCGAACGCTGCCGTCGCCATTGCGCTCGAAGCGGACGCAGACCTCATCGCCGGCTGCATGACTGGCCATCAAGCTGCGAGCCTTCTGCAGACCTAGCGCGCTGAGGTTGTAGACCTTGCAGACGCACAGAGCACAGCGGCGCTCCTGCTCGTCTCCGTCCATGCCTTCCCAGTTCTCGTTGCAGGCAAAAGCGAGTGCGACGCGCATCAGATGCCTCCGTCATACATGAGGTAGTCGTCGGGGTAGGGCTCGACGACGACGGGTTCGACGGGCAATCCCTCGACTGTCAGGACCGGCGTGGCGGTGGTCGGCGTGGTGCTGCCGCAGTCGGTATCGCTGACATCAGCGAGTGGGTTGGGTGTGGTGTTGGCCGCCGCGTCGGCCATGACCGGAGCAACGACTGCGGTCGGCGTGAGGGTGGGAACAGCGCCATCGGCCATCGCCACCTGCGCAGTCAGCAGTCCGGCCGCTGCTGCCGCTGCTGCCGTGCTGCGCATGAACAGTACATTCCCATCGCGGTCACCGATGAAGCTGACGCAGACGTCTTCGCCGGCGCGCTTGCGGTCCACCACAGCCTGGGCTTCAGGCTCTGTCATGTTCGACAGGTTGTAGACCTTCTTGGTGCACAGGTGGCAGAACCGCGACGTGCCACAGCGATCGCTGGCGTTCCAGCTGACGGGACAGGGCGACTTGATCTCGACATTCACGGGGACCTCCGCTCATTTACACGACCCCAACGCCGCAATGGGGTTCGCGCTTACACATCCGATCCAGAAATTTGTGCCTCGTCAGTCGTTGGTCGCCGGCGTCGCCGTCGCTGCTCTGCACCTTCACTTGGACTCTCCTGAGGACGGGGAGATCGGAGGGGCCACTGTGATCGGAGCGGAAGTCGCCCCCGCCGCGGGAGTCGGCGCCGGCGTGGGCGCTGGCGCGATGTAGATGTCCCCGCGCGTGAAAGTGAGGAGCTCGACGGGTGCAGCGGTTGTGGGAATGGCGCCGCAGTCCTCATCCACCACGTCGAGCACGGGCCCGGGCTCGGCGGTGGCCGTGGTGACCTCGGGTGTGGTGGCTAGGTCGGTCAGTGTGGGAATGGTGCCATCTGCCAGTGCCGGACTGGCCAAGGTCAGGGCCGCGGCGGCTGCGGCCGTCTTGGCGAACTGAACCGTGCCTTGGGAGTCATGGGCGACCTGCACGCAGACGCGGGTGTTGGCGCTGCGCTCCAAAAAGGCACGGGCGGCATCGGGGGTCATGTTCGAGACGTTGGTGACATGCTTGCTGCACTGACCGCAGAAGCGACGGGTGTCGTCGCCGTCCATGCTGTCCCAGTCCATGGGGCACGAGAACGAGAAGTGAATGCGCATTGGAATTGCCTCGTGTGAGTGGACCGGGTGGGTGTCTTGAGGTTCCGATCCGATCGGTCAACGGTTCGTGAGGACCGCTCAGCCGTCGGTGGAGGGCGTCGCCGTGGTGCTGGCGGGGGCGACCGGCGCAGGGGGCGGGGTGTAGATCATCTTTCCCATCTTTTGGTAGGTGGGCTTGGGCGGCGTTGTGGTCGGAGGAATGACGTGTCCGCTGGCATCGATCATGGCAGGCGCGTCGGTGGGGGGCAGGGTTCCGCAGTCCTCGTCGACCACGTCCTCGAGCGCCTCACCAGTCTGTGCTTCGGCGTCGACGGTGGTGTCGGCAAGGGGAGTCAGCGTTGGAATCGTGCCGTCGGCCAGGGCCGAGAACGAGAATTCGATGGGCATTGGGGACCTCCGTACGCTGGGGGAACGGAGGAAGCAGGCCGGGTCTTACACCCGTGCGCTCAGAAGAATCCGAGCTGCAGCCGAGCTTCTTCGCTCATGTGCTCGGGGCCCCACGGCGGCTCCCACACCAGATCAACCCAGGCACTGCTCACGCCTTCGACGTTTGCGGCGGCGGTCTCGACCTCGCCCGGCAAGGTGCCTGCCACCGGACATGCCGGACTGGTCAGGGTCATCTGGATGGCGACGCGGCCGTTTTCGTCGACCTCGACGTCGTAGATCAGGCCCAGATCGTAGATATTGACCGGAATCTCGGGGTCGAAGATCTGGCGGATGGCGTGAACGACCATGGCTTGTACGTTGACCGGTGCATCACCCGTGCCCGAGGTCTCGGGGGTGGGGGGAGTCTCGGTCTCGGTCTCGATTTCTTCAGGAGACATCATCGCAGCATCCGAATGACGACGCGCAGGGCGTCTGCGAGGCGGTCAAGGTCCTCGCGGGTGTTGTAGACAGCCAGAGAGGCCCTGGCGGTCGCGGGGACTCCAAAGCGCTTCATGGCAGGCTCGGCGCAGTGGTGGCCGGTTCGAATGGCGACCCCTTCCATGTCCAGCAGGGTGCCAATATCTTGGGAGTGGGCTCCGTCGACGACGAAGGACAGCACGCCGACCTTGTGCTCGGCGGTGCCGATGATGCGCAGGCCGTCGATGTTCTGCAGCAGCGCGGTTCCGTATTGCAGCAGGTCGTCTTCGTAGCGGGCGATGTTCTGGCGACCGATGGCGTCGACCCAATCGAGTGCAGCCGCGAGTCCGATGGCGCCAGCAATGTGGGGAGTGCCCGCCTCGAAGCGCGCGGGGGGCTCGGCGAACGTGGTGCCCTCGAACGAGACGCGGTCGATCATGTCGCCACCGCCCTGGAAGGGAGGCATCGCCGAGAGCAGGTCGAGCTTTCCGTACAGCACGCCAATTCCAGTCGGCCCGTAGACCTTGTGGCCCGAGAAACTGTAGAAGTCGACGTCCAGGCTGGCCACATCGACAGGCAGGTGCGGAATGGCTTGGGCGCCGTCGATGAGCACCTTGGCGCCGTGGGCATGCGCCATCTCGATGACCCGTTCGATGGGGTTGATCGATCCCAGGGCGTTGCTGGCATGGACCAGCGCCACCAATGCGGTCTTGTCGGTGATCAGCCGCTTGAGCGCAGCCAGGTCCAGGGACCCGTCGTCGAGTACCGGGGCCACTCTGAGCGTGGCGCCGGTCTGTTTGCACACGATCTGCCACGGCACGATGTTGCTGTGGTGTTCGATCTCGCTGACGATGACCTCGGAGTCGGGTCCCAGGAAGGTCCGTCCCCAAGACGCCGCCACGAGGTTGATGCCGCCGGTGGTGCCCGATGTGAACACGATCTCGCGCTCGTCGTTCGCACCGACAAACCGCTGAACCGAGCGCCGTGCGTCGTCGTAGGCGACGGTCGCGCGCTCGGCCAAGGTGTGAACAGCCCGGTGCACGTTGCTGTTGTCGTTGCGGTAGTAGCCGCTGATGGCGTCGATGACCGCCAGGGGCTTCTGAGTCGTCGCCGCGTTGTCCAGATAGACCAGCGGCTTGCCCCCACGAACCGTCTGATGAAGGATGGGGAACTGGGCCCGCACGGTGTCGGCGTCGAATGTGTGTGTCGCGCTGCTCATGCCATCCACCCCGAAATCGCCGCGGCCAAGACGTCGCGCACCGGCCCCTCGGGCACGGTCTGCACAACTTCGTCTGCGAAGGCAGCCGTCAGAAGCTGCCGGGCGTCGGCCTCGGGCAGGCCTCGGCTGCGCAGGAAGAACAGGGCGTCTTGATCCAGGGCACCGATGGTCGAGCCGTGGGCACAGGTCACTTCTTCGGCGTGAATCTCGAGCTGCGGTCGACTGTGGGCGGCAGCGCCATCAGACAGCACCAAGTTGTTGTTGGTCTGTGTGGCATCGCTGTCGTCGGCGCCGTGCTGGACCAGCACCATGCCGTTGAAGATTCCGCTGCTGTCCTCGTCGAGCACACCCTTGTACAGCTGCGTGCTGCGACCATGGGCCACGGCGTGTTCGACATGGGTCAGCTGGTCGAGCTGCTGACTGCCGCGACCGAGGTAGACGCCGTAGAGCGAGCACTCGGCGCCGGACTCGCGCAGGCTGGTTCGCACTTCTGTGCGGCCCAGGGCCCCGCCGGTGGCGACTGCATGCGACGTGAAGCGGCTGTCCCTTTGCTGGCGCACGTCGATGGTCGAGACATGCAGTGCGGATTCGCTCTCTTGCTGCAGCTTGACGTGGTGCACATGTGCATTGGGGCCGGTGAAGACCTCGGTGACCACGTTGTTCAACGCGCTGACATTGGCGCCGATGTAGCGCTCAACCACCGTGACCGCTGCGCCCTGTTCGGCGATGATCAGGTGGCGCAGGTGGGTGGCGCGCCCAGCATGCGCGTCGGTGGTGGCGACCACCACGGTGATGGGCTGCATCAGCACGACGTCCTTGGCCACGTGGACGAACAGGCCGTCGCGAAAAAACGCCAGGTTCAACGCCACGAAACCGCGGTGATTCGCCGCTGCGATGTGGCCCAGATGCTGCTGAACCCACTGCGGATGCTGGCTCACAGCATCGCGCATGGACAGCACGGTCACGCCCTGGGGCAGACCGTCTAGGCGGGAGCGCTCTGGCTGCAGAATGCCGTCGAGCAACAGAGCGCCATGGCCCTCGTCTGCCGGCACCAACTCAGTCAGCTCGGGCAGCTCGGCTCCGGGTTCGCCTGCCGCGTCGAGCTTCCAGTCGACGCCGGTGACCGGACGCAGCCCGGTGTGTTTCCAGTCCTCGACGCGTCGGTTGGGGAAGCCCGTGCGCTCGAACGCGCTCATGGCGTCGGACCGCAGACCCCACAGCCAGCTCGGATCGCTGGTCGGCGGCTGGAAACCGTCACGGTAGTGGTGAGCGTCGGCCATCAGGTACTGGCCGCCAGCTGTTCGTCGACGATCTTGTAGCCGTGTGCCTCGATTTCCTTGGCGAGGGACGCGTCCCCTTCGAGCACGATCTGGCCGTCCCTCAAGATGGCCGTACGGTCGGGCACGATGTGGTCCAACAAGCGCTGGTAGTGGGTGATAACGATGAACGCCCGGTCGTCGTTGCGCATTGCATTGACGCCCGTCGACACGGTCTTGAGCGCGTCGACATCGAGCCCGCTGTCGGTCTCGTCGAGCACGCAGCAGGTGGGCTCGAGCATGAGCATCTGGAAGATCTCGTTGCGCTTCTTTTCGCCGCCGCTGAAGCCCTCGTTCAGCGAGCGCTTGAGCAGCTCGTCGGTCATGCCGACGACAGCCATCTTCTGGCGAGCGGTCTTGAGGAAGTCGAACGCGTCCATCTCGTCTTGGCCGCGCGCAGCCCGTACGGCGTTGACCGCACTCTTGAGGAAGCCGGCGGTGCTGACTCCGGGGATCTCGACTGGGTACTGAAACGCCAGGAAAACACCAGCCTGAGAGCGCTCA
>CAYYHT010000013.1:0-26231 GCA_964471355.1 uncultured Enterobacteriaceae bacterium | reverse complement strand
GGCTCCCGAGGTCCCCGTTGATTCGACGTTTCAGGGGTTCTCAGCTGAGCGGTAGTTAGGCGAGGGGCTTGGCTGCCGGCGGCAAGTGTCCGCTGATCGCCACAAGGCCCTCGAGGGTTCTGACACCGCGGGGACGCTCTGGAATGGTCCAGGCGTGGCTTTGACTCGCCGCTGCAGTGACTTTGGCGACGGAGTTGGCGTGCCGTTCGGCCGCTTGATCGGCCTGACCGGGTAGCGCGAGCAACGCGTGGACCAGAACGGCCCACCGGGCTGGGTCCATGCCAGCTGGAGGTCCAGGCAAGTCGGCTTCGACCAACGTGCGAGACAGCCCAGACGGGGCGTGCACACGATTGACCAAGAAGCCGGCAAAGCGCATGCGGCGTTCACGGACGCCGCGCAGGAATTCGAGTGCGTCATCGCGGTCGGGTGCCGACGCGTTGGTGACCAGAAAGAGGCTGGTTCGGTCTGAGTGCAGCAGTTCCATCACGGCTCCGCTGCGTTCGCGGAAGCCTGAGGACAGATCAGAGAACAGGTGGAAGAACTCCGAGATGTCCTCGACGACGTCCTTTCCAGCCAGGCCCAGGACGAGCTTTGCGACGCGACGGGTCGCGCCCGAGAACAGTCCTCCGCCTCCCGATGGCTCGACCAAGGTGCGAATGACGCGCCCTTCTAGAATGGCGCGGACCCTTCCCGGTGCGCGGAAGAACTCCAGTGCGTGTTGCGACGGTGGGGTGTCGACGACGACCACATCCCAGTCACCGCTTGAGACCAGCTGAAAGAGCTTCTCGGTGGCCATGTATTCATGCGACCCCGTCAGTCGGGTCGATACGGCGCGGTAGTACCGGTTCGCTAGCAGCTGTCGGGCCTTTTCGGGGTCGGGCGAGTAGCGTTTCACCACCTCGTCCCAGGTCGCTTTTCGATCCAGCATGAGCGCATCGAGTGTGCCTGGGCAGTTGTCCAGCGGGACCCGCTGAGCTTCGTTGCCGAGATCGGACAGGCACAGGGCATCGGACAGGCGCTTGGCGGGATCAATGGTCAAGACCACGACTCGCTCTCCGGCCATCGCGAGCCCCACAGCCATCGCTGCCGAGATGGTGGTCTTGCCCACCCCGCCTAGGCCGCCGCAGATGTGTACCCGGGTGGTCATGATGGGTTGACCCCCAGTTGCTCATACAAGTGGCCGCCAAAGGCCTCAAGATCAGCGGCTGCGGGTTCACGCTCGGAGCGGGGCAGCAGGGCCAGCTCAACGCCTGTATTGCCCAGGCGCTCGAGGGCGGCGACCTGCGACTGTTGGCGGGCGTGGGCGCGATCGGCGAGTGCCACCAATCGCACGAGATCGGGGTCGGAAGAGCCGGTGAACTCGGCACGAACCTCGGACCAGTCAGGCTCGAGAGGCAGTCGGTCAGGGCGCACTTGGTTGACGATGATTGCCGCTGGCGGAAACCCCTCGAGCTTGAGCTCGGTCAGCAGCTCGAGCGACTCGTTGACAGGGAGTTCTTCGGGCAGGGTGGTCAGCACAACGGCCGTCTTGTTGCGGTCCGAGAGCGTCTTTTCAATCACGGTGGCCAGGTCGAAGAAGGGACCCACCCGGGTCATGTCTGCCATCGAGCGGGCGGCGGCCAGCAACGTGAGGCCATGCCCTGTGGCGGGCGCGTCCAAGATGCAAAGGTCCCAAACCGGATCCCCGGACTGGGGCTCCATCAGCATGTTCTCCATCTTGCCCAGCTGCACGAGATCAGGCAGCCCCGGCACACCATCGATGAAGGCATGCATGATTCGATTCTGAAAAATCAGCCGCACCAGGGCGTTGACGCGCAGCTTGCGCTTGCCAAAATCATCGATCGACTCGGCGGGGGTGAGCGACACGATGTCGACGCCGCGACTGATCTCTTGTGGAGAGTAGGAGCGGTCTCGGCCGAACGCCCGGGCCAAGCTGGACATGCCGCCAAGCTCGACGACAACCACCCGCTTTCCAGCCTTGGCGGCGGCGATGCCAAGCGAGAGTGCTGTCGTTGTGCGACCGACCCCGCCCTTGCCCACGACGACGATGAGTCGATGGTCGAGCAACTTCACGCCGCGGATCCGAGGGCGGCCTGGACCGCGCGGAAGACGCGGGCGCTAATCAGCAAATCCGTGCTGCCCGCCCCGTCGATGTGAACGCTGTCGGCGCCCTGTGCGAGGGCCGATTCACTTGGAACAACCGCCGGATCGGTGTCGGACCATACCGAAGTGGTCGGGACGGGTGGGGGCTGCAGCTCGTCCAAGATGGGGGCACCCCACAACGTTTCTTCCGCTGCAGGACCCGACCGGAAGACGGCCATGCGAGTGCCGCTCCAGGGCGTGCCCAGGGTCACCAAGCGCCGCACTGCATCGCTGCCGCCTTGGTGTTTGATGTACCAGGCGGCAATGAGGCCGCCAGTCTCGTGGGCCACGATGTCGATCTTGTCGGCGCCCGCGGCTTGGCGCAGCTCGGCGGCGCGCGTAGCCAGCGCCTCGGCCGCCGCCTTGAGCCCTTGACCTTGGTCCAGGTTCACAGCCCAGACTGTGCGCCAGCCGCGGTGGACCAGAAACGATCGCAGGAACCACAGGCTGCTGCGATTGTGGCGGTGCCCATGGACCAGCAACACGGGGGCGCGCTGGGCCGCGCCGGACTCAAAGGTGGGGCCAGGGGAGCCCCATGCGAGCGGCGCCAATGCCCACATCAGGGCGCGTGCGGCGGCCTCGCGAATGTAGACCGACAGTTGATGCCAATCGAAGCGCACCGGCTGACCGCGATCTGCAGCCAGGACGACGTAGCCGCCGTAGGTGGTGACGATCATGTAGGCGAGCAGCAGCGTAGGCGGCAGCAACAGCCAATGGGAGGTTTCGGGGATTGGCGGCATGGGAATTGGCTCGATGAGCCCAGCCCCTATATCGGGTTGGCCGCGCACGAGTGAGCAATGCCGATCTACGAATACACCTGTGAGGCCTGCGGGCACGAATTCGAGAAACTTGCGAAGATGAGCGCTGCCGCTCCACCTTGCCCCGAATGCGGCCAGGACCAGAGTCGCAAGCGAATCAGCCGCACTTCTTTCCACCTAAAGGGCGGAGGTTGGTATGGGGACCACTATGGGCTGAAAAAGACCCCCGGGCCTACCCCAGACCGTGGCTCGGGACCGGCCTCTGGCACGGGTAAATCGGGCAGCAAGACAACCGGGTCTGGCGATGGCGGCACCGCAAAAGCCGCATCGCCCAAGAGCGCCAGCAGTGACAGTTCAGGCTCGTCAAAGCCGAGCGAAGGGAGCTCAGAATGAGCCAGATTCTCGACGGCAAAGCGCTCTCGAAGCGCTTGAACAAAGCACTCAAGTACAAGGCGCTGGAGCTGGCCCGCCCGCCCGGACTGGCCGTGGTGTTGGTTGGGGCCGATCCCGCCTCAAAGGTCTACACCGGCATGAAGGGTCGGGTCGCCGGTCGCATCGGGTACCACCACAAACAGCTCGACCTGGCGGCAGACACCACCCAGGCCAGTCTCGAGGCACTCATTGACGAGCTGAACGCCGATCCGGCTATCGATGGCATCTTGGTGCAGCTTCCCCTCCCGGGGCACCTGAACGCCAAGGCGATCATGGATCGAATCGAGCCCACCAAAGATGTCGACGGCTTCCACGCCATGAACAGTGGGCTGCTCTCTCAAGGCCGTCCAGCCCTGGTCCCATGCACCCCATTGGGTGTGATGCGCATCCTCGAAGATGCCGACATCGCGCTGTCCGGACTCGACGCGGTTGTGATCGGCCGCTCCAACATCGTGGGTCGACCCATGAGCATGCTGCTCGAGCAAGCAAACTGCACCGTCACCACCTGCCACAGTCGGACCCGAGACGTGCAAGCCATCGTGCAGAGGAGCGATCTCGTCGTCGCCGCTGTCGGGCGATCGCAGATGATTCGGGGCGACTGGGTGAAAGAAGGAGCCGTCGTGATTGACGTCGGTATTCACCGCCTCGCCGACGGAAGCCTGTGTGGCGATGTCGAGTTCGAGGCAGCGGCAAAGCGCGCTAGCCACATCACTCCGGTGCCCGGCGGCGTCGGCCCGATGACCATCGCGATGCTGATGGAGAACACCTATCAGGCGTCTCGTAGCACTCAGGGCAAAGGAGACTGAGCCTTCGATGCAGTTCCTTGAGACGTGCTTAAGATCATGATCTACACTGCGCTCGGAGGGCACTTGCGGGGTCTTTTTGTAGCTGCAGCGCTGGTGGGTCTGACGACCGGCTGTGCATACGTCACCAAGGCCGAGTACGACGGCTATTGGGACGCCGATGGAGACGGCTGGCCGCTCGATCAAGACTGCGACGACGAAGACATTCTCGTCTTTCCCTACGCGGCCGATGTGCGCGGCGACGGGTGTGATTCGGACTGTCTGGGCGCAGAAGACGACCAAGATCTCGATGACTGGCCCGACAGCAGCGACTGCGCGCCAGACAACCCCGACATCTTCCCCTGCGCAGCCGATGTGGCGGGTGATGGCGTCGACTCGGATTGCGACGGTCTCGACGAGCCCCGGACGGACAGCTGTCCGACCAGCGACCCCGACTTCCCCGATACTGAAGTGTTCTGCAGTGCAAGTCCCGCAGGCGGAGATACCGGCGAATGAGACGTCTACTGCTCTCCCTGATTCTGGTCGCCCCGAGCATCGCTTCGGCCGATCACAAAGACTGCAGCTCGGTCTACACACCACAAGAGTTCCGAGGCGCCATCTCGCAAGCCGAGGAAGCGCTTGGCAACGTCGACATGAACGGTGCCGTCACGCTGCTGACCGAAGCAGGCCAACGAATTCTGTGTCTGGACTCGCCGGTGGAGTCATCCGACATCGCGCGGTTTGCGCGGGACCTGTCGGTGCTGGCCTTCTACGGCCAGGACGAGTTCGCCTCGACCAAGTACGGCAACTTGGCCCGACTCGCTGACCCGAACATCGCTTCTCTCAAAGGCATGGGTCCCGATCATCCGTACAACGTGTTGATGAACGAAGAAGAGCTGCCGCCAATTGGCGGGCCAGACGACCCGTCCCTTGAATACCCTCGTGGCGGCGCCTTCTATATGAACGGCAAGAAGGTGACCGAGGCGCGTGCCTATGCCGAAGTGCCCATGTTCGTGCAGGTCTTTGACGAGCACGACGTGGTGATTGACGCCTTCTGGCAGGACGGTGCGGCATTCGCGCCCAAGTACCTGCCCGGCGGCGGTGGAGCCGGTCTTGGCTTCAACCCTGTGCTGGCTGTCGCTGGCATTGGTGGCGTCGGGGTGGGCGCGGCGCTGTACCTAGCTGCAGCAGGCAGCGCGGGTGGCATGAAGAACGCCGAGACAGCCGAGCAACTGACCAGCATTCGCAGCACCACCAACATGTTGGTCATGGCATCAGGCGGTGCAGCGGTCGCCGGATTGGGTGTGGGTGCCAGTGCATTTGTGCTGGACGGTGGCGCGGGTGTGGGGCTGCGCGTTCGCTGGTAGCAGCGTCCTTGTCCACGTCTCGATTCGCTGATTGATCGACTACACTGCCAACATGCGGTGGTTTCCTCCCTTTCTCCTCGTCTTGAGCAGCTGTCTACAGCAGATGCCTGTGGACGAGAGCCAGTTCGACTTGGACGGGGACGGCTTCGCTGCGGCAGTCGACTGCGACGACACCGACCCCGACGTGTCCCCCTTGGCCATCGAATCGTGCAATGGCGCCGACGATGACTGTGACGGCCTCATCGATGACCGCCCGAGCGACGGGCAGATGTTCTTCCCGGACATTGATGGCGATGGGTTCGGCGATTTGACCCTGGGGATTAGCGCCTGTGCTGCGCCGGAGGGTTTCATCGTCGACGACACCGACTGCGACGACAACGCGGCCTGGAGCTGGCCCAACGCGAGCGAAATCTGTGACGACGCAGACAATGACTGCGACGGTGAGATCGACGAGAACGCGGGCGGCACTTGGTACGTCGATGCCGACGGCGATGGCTATGGCGACCCGGGCCTGTCCCAAGAGGGGTGCGATGGTGGGCAGCTTGTCGACAACGGAGACGACTGCGACGACGGCGAGAGCGGGGCACACCCTGCAGCCGATGAGCTGTGCAACGGCGTCGACGACGACTGCGATGGCGAGGTGGACAACGCACCCCTCGACCCCACCAGCTGGTACCTCGACAGCGATTCCGATGGCTACGGCGACGCAGCCGAGGAGACCGTGGCCTGCAATGCGCCGCCCGATCACGTGGCCGATGCGACCGACTGTGACGACTCACGGCTCGACGCGTATCCAGATGCCGCCGAGCTCTGCGACGGCATCGACAACGACTGCAACGGCATCGTGGATGACGACACCCCCACGTGGTTCCAAGACCTCGATTCGGACGGCCACGGCGATGCCACAGTGTCCCTGACCGACTGCAACGAACCCGTTGGGTATGTGTCGCTAGGCGATGACTGCGACGATGGCGATGCGACCGCCTACCCATCGGCTCCTGAGCTGTGCAATGGGGTCGATGACGACTGTTCGGGTTCGGTGCCAGCAGACGAAGAGAACGTGGATGGGGACAGCTACCGCGTCTGCGACAACGACTGCGATGACACCGTCGACACCATCTACCCGGGGGCAGACGAGTACTGTGATGGTGTCGATGAGGACTGTGATGGTGTCGCCGACAACGACGCTGTGGACGCGGTGCCTTGGTACCTCGACTTCGATGGCGATGGGTACGGAGATGCGTCGGTCGTGACGCTCGGCGCCTGCACGCAACCGCCAGACACGGTCGACAACTCGCTCGACTGCATCGATTTCGACGACCAGGTCTTTCCCGGCCAGCCCGATTGGTTTCCAAACAGCAAGGACGACGATTGTGACGGCGTCGCGGACCAAGACGCGGGCCTGGGCACCGGGTCAGACGGCGACATCACCGTGGACGCGCGGTTCGTCATTGATGTGGACGGAAGCAATGGGCGAAGCCATCCCGATGGTGCTGTGCACCAGGTGCTGTCGATTGCCAGCAACATCGCGGCCACCCAGACCGTCCCAGACGGCATCGCCGCTGGCGACGAGGTCCTGCTGATCAATCTGCAGGGCTCTGCTAGTGCCAATGGCTTGGTGGGTACCTACGAATTTCTGCTGGTCGAGGATGTCATCGGCACTCAGATTCACTTCACCGAGGACATTGCCAAACAGTACGCCGAGAGCGGCAATTCCACGCTGCTGGGTCAGGCCGTCGTGGTTCAGCGCATCCCACACTATGAGACGGTGAACGTCACTGGCGCTGGGCGCTTCACCACCAGTGACTTCGATGGAAGCACCGGCGGAATTGTTGCGTTTCGAGCCCACAGTGCTGTCGTCGTCGAGGACGGCGGACGCGTGCAGAGCAACGCCACGGGGTACACCGGCGGCGCCACTGGCTCCATCGTCAATTGCGATGCGGATCAGGGCATGAGCATCGCCGGTGTCGGAACGGGCGGCGACGATTCAGGGTGTTCCAACTACAACGGCGCCAATGGCACAGACGCGTTCAACCCGAACTTCGGTGGCGGAGGCGCGCACATCAACGGCGGGGGCGGTGAGTACGCAGGAGGAGCCGAAGCGGGTGAGTCCTGGAACGGAACTGCGACGCCTCCAGCGGCTGGCCTGACCTACGGCGAGGCAGACCTGGACACGCTCTTCTTTGGTTCTGGCGGCGGCGGGGTGTGGCACGGCGACAACGTTGGCAGCGACCCCGGTCCGGGTGGAAATGGCGGAGGCATCGTGATGGTGACCAGCGCGCTCATCGATGCCGCAGGCGCGCGAGCCTTTGAAGCGCGAGGGCTGGGTACGTCCTGGTTCAGCTATGGCACCTACTCCTATGGAACGGGTGCTGGCAGCGGCGGATCGGTCTGGGTGGCGGGACGAGACATGCTGGTTGTTTCCGGCTCGTTTCGAGGGCAGGGCGGCAATGCCCCCGTGCCCCCCGACGATGGAGGCAGCAGGGCGCCACGCAAAGGTGGGGACGGTGGCGACGGCCGTATTCGGATCGACTTCGACACCATCAACGGTGCGGACTTCGGCAGTGGTGCGGCTGATAGCGAAGCGAACGCGAGTGCCGTGCCGAACCCAGGCCACACAGCGGGCTTCTGACCCCCGGGATCGCGCTTGACAGGGCCTCGTGCCGTCATAGGGGACCGGCCACTCGAAGCCCGGGTTTCGCATGTCTCTGCGTCGCACCCCCTTCCACTCCCAGCACGTGTCCGCCGGTGCTCGCATGGTCGAGTTCGCAGGCTTTGACATGCCAGTTCAGTACTCGGGAATCAAGCCCGAGCACACGGCCGTGCGCACGGCTGTGGGTCTGTTTGATGTCAGCCACATGGGCCAAGTGCGGTTCGTCGGTCCCGGCGCACTCGCAACGCTGCAGTGGCTGCTGTCCAACGACGTCAGCGAGTGCAAGATTGGCCAGGCCCAATACGCCACCCTGTGCAACGAGCGCGGTGGCGTCGTCGATGACGTCTTCACCTATCGGTTGGCCGACGATGACTTCCTGGTTGTCGTGAATGCCAGCAACCGCGCCAAGGACTTCGCGTGGATGACCGAACAGGCCCCCGATGGCCTTGAGTGCGCCATCACCGACGAAGGTGACGACTGGGCACTGCTCGCTGTTCAGGGTCCCAATTCGGCGGCTATGCTCGACCCGCTGTGTTCTGCGGACCTGGGTGGCATGCCGCGCCGCGGGGTCACGACGGGTGTGACCGTGGCCGGAGTCGAAGGCTGCATCGTCGCGCGCACCGGCTACACCGGCGAAGACGGCTTCGAGGTCTTTGCGCCAGCCGCCACAGCCGCTCCACTGTGGGACGCGTTGCTCGAAGCGGGCGCTCCGCACTTTATCTTGCCGATTGGCCTGGGCGCTCGAGACACGCTGCGTCTCGATGTGCGCAACTGCCTGTACGGCCATGAGCTCAACGATGACACCAGCCCCCTGCAAGCGCGCCTGCGCTGGGTGGTCAAGCTGGACAAGGAAGGCGGCTTTATGGGCCGCGATGCCATCGTCGAGCGCCGCAGCACAGACACTCATTGGCTCGCCGGCCTGGTCATTGACGGCAAGCGCATTGGCCGAGATGGCATGCGCGTGCTCAGAGATGGCGAGGACATCGGCTGGGTCACTAGCGGCACTCGCTCGCCCAGCACGGGCAAAGGCGTGTGCCTCGCTTATCTTCGCCGCCCAAACGGCAAGCCCGGCACCCGCGTCATCGTTGATGTTCGCGGTCGTGAAGCCGAGGCCACCGTCGTAAAAGGTTCGTTTCTGGAGCAGTAGTCCCATGAATTTCCCTGCAGACCTCCTGTACACCAACCACGACGAGTGGGTACGCATCGACGGCGACGTCGTCACCATTGGCATCAGCGCCTACGCACAAGACGCCCTGGGCGAGATTGTGTACGTCGAGATGCCCGACGCCGGCGACGAGCTCGAGGCGGGCGGTGCGGTGTGTGAGATCGAATCGGTCAAGGCTGTCGCCGAGGTCTACAGTCCGTTCGCGGGCGTGGTCCTCGAGGTGAATGAGGCCCTCGATGGCAGCGAAGAGAGTGTGAATAGCGACCCCTACGGCGGCGGTTGGCTGGTCAAAATCACCGCATCGGACACCAGTGACCGCAGCAGCCTGCTCGACGCGGCGGCATACGAGGCGAAGATTGCTTCCGCTTGACGAGGACAGCGGGTTTCTGCCGCTGGGTCCTGATTTCACCGATGCCAGCCCCCTGCCGCCGGCGTCGGACGTGTTTGCTCCTCGGCATCTGGGGCCGGGTCCGGCCGATGTCGCGTCGATGCTCGGGCTGCTCGGCTTTGCGTCACTCGACCAGCTGATCGATCGCGCCATTCCGGCTGCCATCCGAATGCCCGGCGATCTCGATCTGCCTGCGGCGCTGACCGAGAGCGCTGCCCTCGATGCCATGGCCGAGCGCGCCAACAAGAATGAGGTGCTCAAGTCCTTTATTGGCCTGGGCTACCACAACACTCGCACGCCGCCGGTCATCCTGCGAAACATCCTCGAGAACCCGGGCTGGTACACCGCCTACACCCCATACCAGGCTGAAATTTCCCAGGGTCGACTGGAAGCTTTGGTCGTGTTCCAGACCATGGTCGAAGAGCTGACCGGCTTGCCCATCGCCGGCGCATCGCTCTTGGACGAAGGGACCGCCGCGGCAGAGGCCATGACGATGAGTCTGCGCCTGTCGAAGCTCAAAGGGGTCAGCAGCTACTTTGTGTCCGAGCTGTGCCATCCGCACACCATCGCAGTGGTGGCGACACGGGCCGCCCCCCTGGGCATCGAAATCATCGTCGGTGATCACGAAAGCTTCGATTTCGCCAGCACGCCGGTGTTTGGGGCGCTCATCCAGTACCCCGCGACCAACGGTGGCCTGTTCGACTACGAGGGCTTCTGCGCTCGTGCCAAGTCCCACAAGGCCTTCGTCACCGCCGCAACCGACCTGCTCGCGCTCACCCTGTTGCGTCCTCCGGGCGAGTTCGGGGCTGATATCGCCGTCGGAAATACCCAGCGCTTTGGCGTGCCGCTCGGCTTTGGTGGCCCCCACGCGGCGTTTCTCTCGACTCGCGAGAAGTTCGCGCGCAAGATGCCCGGCCGCATCATTGGTGTCAGCAAGGACCGGTCTGGAAAAGTCGCGTACCGCATGGCGCTGCAGACCCGCGAACAGCACATTCGACGCGAAAAGGCGACCAGCAATGTGTGCACCAGCCAGGTCCTGTTGGCTGTCATCGCCGGCATGTATGCCGTTTGGCACGGCCCCGAAGGCTTGACCAACCTGGCGACGACCGTGCACCACCGCTGTCGACAGTTGGCGGTGGGGTTGGCCGATGGCGGCTACGAACTGGTGGCACAATCCTGGTTTGACACCTTGGCGGTGCGCACCGGCCCACAGACCGACGCCATCTTTGATGGAGCGCGGTCCGCGGGCATGAACCTGCGTCGAATCGATGCGACCACACTGGGAATCGCAATCGACGAGACGACAGCCGCGGCCGACATCGCCCGTCTGTTGGCTGTGTTTGGCTGCGGAAGCGAAGTCCCCGATGTCGGTGCCGAAGTCATCGGTGCCCATGCGCGCAGCTCAAGCTTTCTGCGGCACGAGGTCTATTCGCGCTACCGCACCGAGACCGAGATGATGCGCTTCCTGCATCGCCTCGAAGCCAAGGACCTGGCACTGAACACGGCGATGATTCCGCTGGGTTCGTGCACGATGAAGCTAAATGCGGCCACTCAGATGATGGGCATTGGCCTGCAGGGCTTCAATGGCGTGCATCCCTTTGTTCCGTCAGACCAAACCAAGGGCTACGCGCGCCTGATTGGCGAGCTTGAGAATTGGCTGGCCGAGATCACCGGCTATGCCGCGGTCAGCATGCAGCCGAATGCCGGCTCTCAAGGCGAGTACGCCGGTCTGTTGGTCATCTCGGCCTACCACCAAAGCCGGGGCGACGCCCATCGCAACATCTGCCTGATTCCCAATACCGCGCATGGCACCAATCCTGCGAGTGCGGTGATGGCGGGCATGAAGGTTGTGGTCGTCGCCTGCGACGATGACGGCAACATCGACCTCGAGGACCTGCGTGCCAAGGCCGAGCTGCACTCGGAAAACCTCGCGGCGTTGATGGTGACCTACCCATCTACGCACGGGGTGTTCGAAGAACTCATCGTCGAGTGCTGTGACGTCATCCACGCCAACGGCGGGCAGGTCTACCTCGACGGCGCCAACTTGAATGCCATGGTTGGACTGTGCCAACCGGGCCAGTTTGGGGCCGACGTCAGCCACCTCAACCTGCACAAGACCTTCGCCATCCCCCACGGTGGTGGCGGACCGGGCATGGGTCCCATCGGCGTCGGCGAGCACCTCGCTCCCTTCCTGCCCGGACACCCGATTGTGTCGACCGGCGGAACCTCGGCCATCGGACCCATTTCAGCCGCTCCATGGGGCAGCGCCAGCATCTTGCCCATCAGCTGGGCATACATTGCGATGCTCGGGCCTGATGGACTCAAAGCAAGCAGCCAGATCGCCATCTTGAACGCGAACTACATCGCCAAGCGGCTCGAGCCTCACTACCCGGTTCTGTACACCGGCAAGAACGGCCTGGTGGCGCACGAATGCATCGTGGACTTCCGGCAGTTCAAGCTATCTGCAGGCCTTGAAGTGGCCGACATTGCCAAGCGACTGATGGACTACGGCTTCCACGGTCCAACCATGAGCTGGCCTGTGACTGGCACGCTCATGATTGAGCCCACTGAGTCCGAGAGCAAGTGGGAGATTGACCGCTTCATCGACGCGCTCATCAGCATTCGCGAAGAGATTCGCGAGCTCGAAGATGGCGAGGCTGACCTCGAAGACAACCTGCTTGCCAACGCGCCCCACACATCGAGCGAGGTCTGCTCGGACAGCTGGGCGCATCCGTACGGGCGAGAGCGCGCGGCGTTCCCCACGCCTCACACCCGCGAGCACAAGTTCTGGCCGTCCGTGGGCCGCGTTGACGATGCTTTCGGCGACCGCAACCTGTGCACCTGCCTGCCACCCGACGCCTACGAGTCCTGAGCAAGTCGTCTGGTGCGAGTGACCGATCCACGAAAAAGGGCGGCCAGATAGATGGCCGCCCTTTCGCGTTCGCTCGCGTGCCCTAGCAGGCTTCGACGAAGCTCTCGAGCTGCTTGCGACGCTTGGCGTGGCGCAGCTTGCGCAATGCCTTGATCTCAATCTGGCGGATGCGCTCGCGTGTGAGGGCGAAGCGTGAGCCGATCTCTTCGAGGCTGTAGTGAGTGGCCTCGCCGATGCCGTAGCGCATGCGGATGACCTTCTCTTCGCGCGGAGTCAGCGAGGCCAACACGGTGGCAATCTGCTCGCGCAGGGCTGCCTCTTCGATCTGATCGCTCGGCTTTTCAGCGTTGGGGTTCTCGATGAAGTCGCCGATGGTGCTGTCGCTGTCGTCACTGACGACCTGGTCGAGACTCATGGGCTCGCGGGTCAGCTTCATCAGCTGCTCGACCTTGTCGACCTTGATTTCAAGACGGTCGGCGATCTCTTGCAGCGTGGGCTCGCGGCCGAGCTGCTGAAACAGCATCTTCTGGGTCTGCTTGACGCGGTTGACAATTTCGAGCTTGTAGATGGGGATGCGGATGGTCCGAATCTGGCTCTCGATGGCCCGAATGATGGACTGGCGAATCCACCAGGACGCATAGGTGCTGAACTTGAAGCCACGGGTGTGGTCGAACTTCTCGACAGCTTTGATGAGGCCGAGGTTGCCTTCCTGAATCAGGTCGGCGAGCGGCAGGCCGCGGTAGGTGTACTGCTTGGCAATGGAGACGACGAGGCGCAAGTTGGCCTGAATCAGCTCGGCCTTGGCCATCTCGGAATCGGGACCGTGGTCATCGATGCGGCGAGCGACCTCGACTTCGGACTGCGAGTTCAACAGCGGGATGGCTCCCATGCTGCGGAGGTATTTGTTGAGCAGCTGGCCGCTGCCTTCGTCTTCCTTCCGCTTTGCTTTCCGAACTGCCATTTGATGCATCTCCTGCGTCGTTGGAATGTTCATCAAGCAAGCTCCGTGCCAGTGTTCGCTACATTCGACCAAACGCGTCACGAAACGTCACCCAGGGCGCGAACAGTGGCCTGCAGGGGGAGACGCCGGCACTCGTCAGCATTGAGTCAACGGCTGAACCGCGACATTGGTGCCAGAACTGGACGCCTACGCCTCCCAACGGTGGGACGATGTACAAGATTCTTGAACACTGTGTGTTCAAGAAACCGGACACCCTTCAATCTGTCTCGGCGTCCGCCAGGGGAGTCGCGCCCACAGCGTCTGCGAGAGCCTCGTACGGGTCGTCGGCTGAAGCGGTGATGCGCTCGAGCTGGGCCATGAACCTGGGCAGGTCCCCACCTGACTGCTCCAGCAGTGCCTCGAACCAGTCACGGCTGCGGTTGTAGGTCCTGAACTGGAGCAGGCGGGCGTTGTTCCATTGCTGCCGCTGCGCCCACTTCACGTATTTCGCTTCGTTGTGCAGGCCCTTGCCAATCAGGCGAGTGGGAATGCCGGTCAGAATGCGGTGCTTGAGCGTTCTCTTGCGCTCCGAGCTCAGCGACTTGTCCTTGTACAGGGTGTCGAGGTCGCCGTAGACCCGGTGCAGCACCTCGCGCAGGATGACTCGGTCGGCGATTCGTCCGCGTGCTGACGCGACTTCCTTGCTGTCCTCGCCGTACTTGTCGACCATGTAGCGGTCGCTCGAGACGTTGCCGACGAACTGCGCGAAGCTCTCGTTGAACTGGACCGAGCCCGGCAACCAAAGGGTGGCGTGAGCCAGCTCATGCAGCACCGTGTTGGCCAGCTCGTATTCGCGCCAGCCCAGCATTGCGGGCAGAACGGGGTCGCGGAACCATCCGAGCGTGGAGTAGGCACCCGCCTTGCGAACCATGACGTCGTAGCCCTGGTCCCTCAGTCGGTCGCCCTGTGCCTCGGCCCGCGCCTTGTCGAAGTAGCCCAGGTAGGGGACGGAGCCCACGATGGGGAACCACCACCTCGCGTTGCGAAACCGCAGCTCTTGGCTGCCCGAGACATTCCAGATCTGCTTGTCCCAGGTGGGGTTGATGGTGTCGTAGTTGGCGGTGTGCCCCAGGCCAATGGTCTTGCCAAACTCCTTCATGGGCTTGATCATTCGCAGTCGGGCGACTTCGTCGTCTGTGAACAGGCCCTGCTCGATGGCCTCGTCGACATCGACGCGTCCGGCCAACAGCTCGACCTGCCCGGCAGCCGCTTGAATCAGGTAGTTGGCGCGCGTGCCGGGGATGGCGACCCAAACCAGGACTCCGCCAAACAGCAGGCCCCCCGCACCCATCGCCTTCGTACGCCAAGACATATGCAAAGAGTCGCCCAAACACGGGACCCTCTGCAAAGGATCCGTTGTCGTTTTGCGTCAGAGGGGGCGTAGTCGCTACCCTAGCGAACAACTCCTTGGGAGAATCGTTGATCGAATACCTTGTGGCCGGCGGGCCCGTCATGATTCCCATCGGCCTGTGCTCGATTGTGGCACTGGCGATGTTCCTGGAGCGCATGTGGGCGCTTCGGCGGGGCGGCATCGTGCCTGGGCCTTTCATCGTCAAGGTCGAGAGCCTTGTCGAGCAGGGACGCTACGACGAGGCCATTGCCATGTGCCGAGGCGGTGGAAGCACGGTTGGACGGGTACTGGACGTGGCCATTTCCAGCCGAAACCGACCGCGCTCCGAGCTCAAAGAGCGCCTCGAGGAAGTCGGACGCCGAGAGGCAGCCGAGATGGAGCGCGGCATCCCCGTGGTGGGCACCATCGCGAGTATTTCTCCGCTTCTCGGGCTGCTGGGTACGGTCGGCGGCATGATTCTGACCTTCCAGATGATTCAAGATGAGGGCATGGGCAACGTGGGCTCACTTGCTGGCGGCATCAGCCAGGCTCTAGTGACGACATTTGCTGGCCTGTCTGTGGGCATCCCGGCAGTCATTGCCAACCGCTACCTGTTGGCAAAGGTCGACGGACTGTTGATGGAGCTGGAAGAGGTGAGCATCCGGGTCATCGACATGCTCGTCGATGAGCAGCAGCATATCGACGAGCCGGCCGAGGAAGCCGCCAAGTGAGATACGCTGCCAACCGGCGCCCAGACCCGATTCTCGACGTGACGCCGATGATCGACATCGTGTTCCAGCTGGTGCTGTTCTTTATGGTGACCACCACATTCATCAGTGCTCCGGGCATTCAGGTCGACCTTCCACGCAGCTCAGCCCAGACGGTTGTGTCCGACAAGAACGACATCAACGTCTGGATGACGGTGGACGGGTCTGTGTTCGTGGACGACAAGCCGGTCGACCTGCCGACTCTCAAAACACGGCTGCGCGCGGCAGCCGAGCGCGATCCCAACACGCTGGTGATCATCAAAGCGGACACCGGGGTGGCTCATGGTCGCGTGGTCACCGTGATGGATATGGCGAGGACCGAGGGGCTTGGGCGCCTGGCAATCGCGACAGAAGCACAGTCCGGGCCGATCGACAAGACTCCCTGACCGCGATTTGTAGCGATCGAAAAGCCGCGGAGATCCAGCGCTTTCGCCTGAGGCGGGCAGGGGGCCGCTTGCGCCTTGAGATCAGCCTGCTATGCTCACTATCACCAACCTCCCCGCCACCCCGGCACCCCATTGAACGCCCCGTTCGCCCATCGACTCCTGCTGACCCTCATTCCTGCATTTGTGCTGGGGTTGGTTGTCCTGTCGACTGTCTGGGGCGAGAACGGGCTGACCGCGCAGGCGGCTCTGCACGCCCAGCTGGCCGATGCCAATGCCCAACTGGCGTCCGTCGAACGCGAGAATCAGCGCCTGCTGCACGAGCTGGACCTGATGGAGAAGGACCCGGTCGTGCTCGAGCGCATGGTCGCTGACGAGCTTGAGTGGGCACGCGAAGACGCGACGATCTACCGGTTTCCGGTACACGGCGAGCAATAGACCGGCGTCCAGCGTCGTCGTACGCTTGTCTCAAGGGACCCGATGCCTTGACCCTATTTGCCGCCCCGCTGAACATCCCCCAGCAGCTTGTGCTGGACGCACCTTCGCTGCTGCGCCTGCTAGTGGGTGTCGTGGGCCTCTTCATACTCCTGCGCGGAGCCGCGCTCTATGATGTGACCCTGCGCGCTAGTGCCTTCTGCATGGGCGCCATCAGCACCGTCGGACTGTTGGTGGCCCTGTCGACAACCGGCGGCTTGGCGCTGCCCGCAGAGGTCGCTGTGCTCGGCGGATGTGTGGGCGGGGTCATGCTGCTGGTCATCGCAGTCATGGCCCACCGCGCCGCCCTGTTTGGCGTCGGCACGGTGGTTGGGTTGACCATCGCCTGGGGTCTTGGCGAGACGGTGCTGACTTCGGCTCCTGTGTGGGTTCCCGCTGTGGGAGCGCTGGTCGGTGGTGTGGTCTTCCCACTCTTTTACGCGCAGTTCCTCAAGATTCTTACGCCCGCCGTGGGAGCGGTGGCGATTGCCTATGCCATTGGTGATCCCAGCAACTCCGCGTGTTTGCTGGGGCTGTGGGTTGTGGGCGTGGTTGCGCAGGTCGCCGTTGGTGGCGATGCTGCGGTGCCAGAGGACGAGGAGTGAGTCCCCCCGAGATCGGGGCTGTCCTCTCGGGGCGATTTGAGGTCACTGGCCCACCGCTGGGGCAGGGAAGCACCGGCATCGTGCTGCCAGCGAAAGACACACAGACTGGTGGTGACGTCGCCATCAAGCTGCTGCACGCGCACCTCGCAAATACTCCCGACGCGGTGCGGTCTCTGCGTGTGGACGCCGGAGCAGCCAGCCGGTTGCACCATCCGCATGTCTTGCGCTTGCTCGGACTTTGGTCCCAAGACGGCCGTCCCTATTTGGTGACCGAACGCATTCATGGCGACGCGCTTGCGAACATCGGCACGGCGATGTCGCTCCAGGCCGCCCTCGCACTGGGTGTTCAGCTGGCGGACGGACTCGCCGCAGCCCACCGAGTGGGACTGATTCACGGTGATGTGCGCCCGGGCAATGTGCTGCTGGGCAGCGGTGGCGCCCTGCTCTTCGACTTCGGCCTGGCCAGCTCACACAAGTCCGGTGACGAGGTCTTTGAGCGCCGACCGGGTCACAGTGCCCCAGAGGTACATGCCGGCGGGCCGGCCGGGGTGCCGGCGGACCTCTACGGATTGGGCATCGTGTTGCATTTCGCTCTGACGGGCCGGCCGGCTTTTGAGGGGGCGACCCCTTGGGCCGTGATTGGGGCGCAGAAGGACAGCGCGCCCGACTGTGCCGACATGCCCGACGGAGTGGCAGGATTGGTGCGTCGCTTGCTGGCTCCCGATCCAACTCGACGTCCGGCGGACGCCGCCGGAGTACGAGACGCGTTGGTGCAGCTGCAGCGGAATCCAAACCGGGTGGTGCGGCCGTCTTGGCGTTGGATTGCACCGATTCGACCGCGCCGGGCCTGGGCCGTGCATGGGATCGATCCGGCTACCGGTGCGCCTGCGCTCATCGAGGCTTCGCTGTCCAAGGGAGCCGCCCGAGCTCTGGCTGGACGGCTGCGAGATGACGGCTGGGACGTCCGGGCCGAGAAAGTGGCACTGGGGCTGCGGGACCTTGTCGCGACAGCCGGGTTGGCATTGGTGCTGGGGCTGATCTTTCCCTTTTTCGGCGCTCCCTTTGGCGCCGGGCTGGGCCTGGTCGTCGCGTCGTCGAGTACGCGTCCTGCGGTTCTCGATGCACTGCCGCCGGTGAAAGCGACCATTCCCTTCAGCAGTCGGCCGCCCGGCTACTGGCTTGTCGCCCTCACCGGACTTCTGATGATTGCGACCGCCGCGGGCATGGTCTTCTTTCCGCCGGCTGGACTCAGCATGGCCGTGTTGCTTCTGGTTGTCGTCTGGAGCCAGGGGCAGCCGGACGACCAGATCGGGCAGCGCGCCGCGGACGCTCGGGTCGAGGCTGCATTGACTGAAGGGCGGATGGCGATCGACGCACAGGGTTTGGGCCTCGACGAAGAGCTGAGTCTGCACGGGGACCTGGGTCGCATCGAGGCGCAATGGCGTTCGGGTGCCACCGATGTCGACAGAGCGGTTGCGCAGTGCGAGGCGTTTCGCGACGAACTTGGAAGTGCACGGCTGACCCGTGAGCGCCCAGCGGTGGACACCGTCGAGGCACTGCGTGCGGCTCGAACAGAGGTCTCTGGCAAAGGGGGGCAGCCTTGACGCACGATCTCGTTTACACCACCATGAGGCGCGTTATGCGCCCGTGGTCGAGGAGTCTTCAGCCGGCATGATTGGTCTCATCATCAGTTTGGTCTTCAGCGGTGTCTGCTGCCTCTTCTGGCTGGTTGTCATCGCGGTGGTCGTGTACTTCGTGTTTTTGCGGGGCGGCGGCGACGACGAGGACGCACCAGCCAAGCAAATCGATGATGGCCCGGCCGACGTGCCGGACCCCGAAGGCAAGGAAAAGGAACCCGCGAGCGAGCCGCTCGAGGAGCTTGAAGACGCCAAGACGGTGGTTGCGGCCCCCGCTCCGGCCCCCGAGCCCGAAAAGCCGCCGGCGCGAGTCAGTGGCGCGACCATCATCGCGTTTGACGACGACGACGACCTGCTCTAGCAAGTTCTGCGTTCGGCGCGATATAGGGGGCTCCCTGGGGGCTCAGTGGACGCCTGGAACGCTGCACATCAAGATGCGATCGCTGTTGATCTGACCGGTCGCGGGCTGTTCACCTTCACGGGCCCGGATGCGCGACGCTTCCTCAACGGCATGTTCACCAACAACGTGTTGGCGCTTGCGGTTGGTGGCTCAAATCGACATGGCATGTGCGACGCCAAGGGCAGGCTGATCGGTCTGCTCGATGTGTGGTGTGAGGAGGACGAGAAGTTCTGGGCTGTGCTCGATGGTGCACCGCCCGATGTCTTCGAGGCCCGCTACAGCAAGTACATCGTGTTTGACGATGTCGAACTGCAGAACCAGGGCGCAGACTTCGCGCTGATCACCGTTGTGGGGCCAGGGGCGGAACAGGCTGTGGCTCGCTGCAACGTGGCCCTTGCCCGCGCACGAGATCGCTCTGGTCTGGGCGGCCTGGATGTGCTCGTTCCGATGGGCGAGCGGGCAGCAACCCTTCAAGCCCTGGGTGTCCAGGTTGGCACCCCGGCTGACCTGAACCAACTTCGGATTGCGGCCGGTCTGCCCGTGTTCCCCGACGATGTTGGGGAGCGCGCAGGGCCGCACGTCATGGGTCTTGTCGGCGAGATCGTGGCGTTCGACAAGGGCTGCTATGTCGGCCAAGAAACGGTCTGCCGCATTGACTCCCTGGGCAAGGTCAAGCGGCAGTTCACGCAGATGACTGTGCAGTCGTCGACGGTACCGGCCGTGGGTGCCGAGATTGTGGCGCAGGGCAAGGTGGTTGGCTCGGTCTCGAGTGCCGCAAGGGTGCCCGAGATGGGTGTCGTCGTGCTCGGGGTCATCAAGCAGGTGGCCCGAGAGGCCGGGACACAGGTCCAGATCGGCGGACTTCCCGGTGTGGTGTCTCTGTGAAGCAGCCGGGGGTCGCGGCGCTGTTGGTCGAAGCCGAGGACCGCTTGAGGGCCGAGGGGCTCACCGGTGGCCGCGCATTTCAGGCTCTGCTGACTGCGCTTCGTGCACGGCTTGGCGATGACGTGCAACCCATGGGGGCGGCCGCACTCGCCGTCAGCAAGCTGCCCCTAGACCAGGACATCGACCTTCTGGGTCTGGCCTATGAGCGCTTCTTTGATGACCTCTTCAAGGGCAAGCGAGGTCAATACTTCACGCCCCGACCTCTCGTGGAACTGCTGCTGTCCCGCATCGACCTAGCTGCGGGCATGCGGGTGCTCGATCCGACCTGTGGCAGTGGTGGCTTCTTGGTGTGTGCTGCGCGTCGCGGCGCCAAGGTCATTGGCATCGAGAAGGACCCCTTTCTGGCCGAGCTGGCCAGCTTGAACCTGCGTCTGGCCGGCTTCGACGGCGATGTGGTCTGCTCCGACTTCTTTACAGTCGACCCAGAGCCACTCGATGTGGTGTTGGCCAATCCGCCGTTCTCGGTAGAGGTCACCGACCCCGAGGTGCTGGGGCGCTACGACCTGGGCGAGATGCGTGGCCGGGTGCTCTCGGATTGGCTGTTCATCGAAGCCCTTGAGCGGTGGGTGAAGCCCGGCGGTCAGGCGGCGATTGTGCTGCCCTGGTCGGTCATCGGCAACCCCACGACCGCGCCGCTGCGCCGGCGTATCGACCGCGCGTGGCGGCGTGAGGCCATGTGTGCGCTGCCCGAGGGGGTCTTTCGCCCATTCGGTGGTGCAGCCGGACGAGCCTGTCTGCTTTGGCTGCGACGTCGGCCGGCGCCCGAAGTGCCCTGCCAGTGGGCCCTGCTCGATGATCCGGGCTGGGATGTGGGCTCGGAGCGACTGCGCTTCACAGACGACGTGCTGGTTCGCGCCCTAGAACAGGGACGGGGCTGGGAGGATCTGCCCACTGGGCGCTGGACTCCAGTGACTCGCGGCATTGCGTCTGCCTCCCGTCCGCTGAAAGAGTTCATCAGCGGTCTGGGTGAACGGGTGAAGCCTTCCCGCGACCCGGACAATCGCTTTGCCGTCATCGATCTAGCTGACACCGACAAGCAGACCGGCGAGGTCATCGCGGCTCATCGGACGGTTGGCCGCGAGATCAAGGGGCACAAGGCCGCCCTGGTCGAAGGCGACGTGCTGGTCTCACGATTGCGTCCCGAGCTCGGCAATGTGGCGGTGCTGCGGCGCCCCACCGAGGTCCGCGGCACGTTGGTTGGCAGTCCGGAGTGGATTGCGCTGCACGCCCGTTCCTGGCCGCATTTTCTGGCTCATGCGCTGCGCACACCTGCCTGGCGGGCACAACTGCCGGCAACTGAAGGGCAGACCCGACCCAGGACCAGCGCCGATCGTGTGGTCGAGACAGACGTGCCGTGGCCGGGCGACGATCTGGCCCAGCGCATCGACAGCTTGGCTGCGGTGCTACATGAGCGACGTGCGGCCTTGCGGGATCGCATGGTCGCGCTTCAAGATTTGATGGATCGCTTTGCTGCGGGCGACATGGAGCCGCACGAGCTGTCGGCCGCCTTGGCCAAACTGGAGACACAATGAGATGGTTCCCCTTGCTGCTGGTCCTTTCCGCCTGTGGAAAAGAGGAAGTCCTGCCGGAAACCGGCATGCTCGGGCAGGGGCCAGTCATGCCCTACCCGAACGGACTGCTCATCGACGCGGACGGCTTTGTGGACTTGCCGGTCGACGCCCTGCCTCTGCCCATTGACGGCACACCGCTGCCGGTCGAGACCCTGCGATGGCGTCGCGGTTTTTCGTCAGGCCAGACATCCATGGTGGTGCTTGACGACGTCGACCAAGCCGAGCTGCCCCACTGGCGCAATCCGACCCCAGGCGAGGGCGGGGTGCGCATGGTCGACCTCGATACCGGCGTCTGGCTGCCTGTCTTTGCCGAGCTCGACGCGTGGTGCGACATCAACGCCGAGACCGATGTGGAGTGCAACGACACGACGCCGGCATTGCTCGTGCGTCCACTGCAGGCCCTGACCCGTGACCATCGCGTCGCTGTCGTGGTCACCACCGATGCAGCTCCGCGGCCCGAGTTCTATGACATGGTCATCGACGGTGGGGCCAAGGGACCCGTCGTGGACCACCAACGAGCGCTTCACGACGAGCTCGCCCAAGCCGGGGTCCCCAGTGACTCCATCGCAGTCGCTTGGGACTTCCCCATCCACGATGGCGGCATGCCCCTCCGTTCGGCGCTTGCCGAGGTCGATGTTCCCACCAGCTGGAGCTTTGATGTGGTCCGCGACCGGGATGACGGTGACGCATTGCCACCGGGCATCTGGCGTTCGTTTGAAGGCACCATCACGGTCACTGACTTCCTTGTCGACGATCTGCTGCTGGACCAGCAAGCGGACGGCAGCGCGCTTCCCACGGGCGAGGTCGAGGCCTACATTCTGGTCACCATTCCCGAGTCATTGCGCGACTCCACAGCAGGGACGGCGCCGGTGCTGGTCTTTGGCCATGGCCTCTTCGGCCACCCGCGCGGCTATCTCAATGACGAATCAGACACTGATCAGGTCGCTGCGATTACCAACGACCTAGGCGCCATCACTGTGTCCACCACTTGGCGTGGCCTGACCCAGGATGACCGTCTCGAGGCACTTCAGACGGCTGCGGACTTTGGCAAGTTCCCCTTGGTGCCGAACCGCGTCGTTCAGGGCCATGCAGCAGTACGGGCAATTCTGCTTGCGGCATCTCAAGGCGGCCTGTTTGACGATTCACAGCTTGCAGGCGCATCGGGTCAGACGCTGAGCGATGGCCAGGACGTCATCTACTACGGCATTTCGCTGGGCGGAATCGAGGGCCAGGTCCTGATGGCCCAGGACTTCCCGGTCTCTGCAGCGGGCTTGCATGTGCCTGGCGGCATGTGGTCGACCATGCTCGAGCGCTCCACCCAGTGGACACCGTTCGAACTCGTGATCGGGGGCACCTTGCCGCGCCCCAACGATCGCCAAATGGCCTACAACGTGGCCCAGTTGTGGTGGGATCCGGTGGACCCGATCAACTACGTGCCCGAGCTCGCGGGCAAGTCCCTGCTGTACCAAGAGAGCATCGGCGACGAGCAGGTGGCGAACATGACCACACGCGTGCTGGCACGGTCCGTTGGTGTGCCTGTCTTGGAACCAGTGGCTGACCCGCCCTGGTCGATCCAGACTGCCACAGGACCCATCGGGCCCGGGCAGGCGGCTTTGGTGCAGTACGACCCAATGGTGGGCGTGCCCGACGACGTGAATCGTCCAGCGGGAAATACCAAGGCGCATAGCATCCCTCGAACCTGGCCTGGCGCCCGTCAGCAGGTAGTGGATTTCCTCGCAGTCGATGCTCGGGGTACCGTGGTTCATCACTGCGGCACAGGCCCGTGCTCGGCAGAGAATCCGGGAGAGCTCACCAGCGAATGAGCCTGCGCTCGATCGAGTTTGCAGAGGCCTATGAGGTGGTTCGCGGCGGACAAGGGGCGGCCGGAATCGTGCTGTCGTGCGAGCACGCGTCGGCTCGTTTGCCGCCCGCCTGGCCGTGGCCCGAGTCCGACCGTCGACTCCAGAACACCCACTGGAACGTGGACATCGGCGCGGCGGAATTCACCCGCGAGATGGCAGAACTAGTGGGTGCGACGGCGGTGCTGGCCCGGTTCACGCGATTGCTCATCGACCCGAATCGCGTCCTGGATTCCGCGACGCTGTTTCGCGATTCCGCCGAGGGATTGCCCATCCAGCTCAATGAAGGTCTCGATGACGAGGAGCGTCAGCGCCGAATTGACCAGTATTACCTGCCGTTTCACCGGGCGATGGATCGCTACATTGGCCAAGCCCAGTCCGCCAACCTGCTGTTCAGTGTGCACAGCTTCACCCCCATGTACGAGGGCGTGGCCCGCGAACTCGAGCTGGGAGTGCTGTTCGACGAAAATGCCGACCTCGCAGATGCGGTGTGCGCCGGCCTGTCCGATGCCGGCTTCGACGCGCGGCTCAATGAGCCCTGGTCCGGGCTGAACGGGCTGATGTACTCCGCGCTCCGGCACGCCACGACCTACAAAAAGCGCTCTCTGGAGATCGAGATGCGCCAGGACCTGTCAGCCGATGCGAACTGGCGGGCGCAGTTCGCGCACACGCTGCGGGACGTCATGCGCGATGTGGGTGTTCTTCAGGACTGAGAGCCCATGGTGTGGATCTTCATCACGTTGCGCGCCCTAGGCAGACGGGCATTTCCGATGACCATGACGACCTCTTGGCCCACAGCGATCTGGCCGGTGGCCAGCAGCGCCTCCTCGGCCACCTTGAACAGTTCGTCGAGTGTGTATGCAGGCGGAATCAGTAGGGGGGTGATGCCCCAGACAAGCTGCAATCGGTCGACCACAGCTTGGTCCGCAGTCAGCGCATAGATCGGTGAGGTGTTGCGCGCCTTGCTGACGTACACCGCACTGCTGCCCGTCCAGTTGAAGATGACGAGCGGTCGATTGCCCTGGCGAGCGGCGTAGCAGGCAGCCTTGAGAACGGTGCTCATGCCGCCATGGTCCTGTTCTGGAAAGGCGTCACGTGTTGTGGGGAGGAAGAAGGGAGAGCTCTCGACCTCTCGAGCGATGGTGTCCATCGTGCGCACGGCCTCGATCGGGAACTGGCCGATGGACGTCTCTCCCGACAGCATGACCGCATCGGTTCCATCCAGGATGGCGTTCGCGACGTCGGTGGTCTCGGCGCGTGTCGGACGGGGGTTTCGCTCCATGCTGTCCAGCATCTGTGTGGCCGTGATGACGATGCGGTGCGCATTGAAGCCCGCTCGAATGATTCGCTTTTGGTAGACGGGCACCTTCTCGAGGCTCACCTCGACCCCTAGATCACCGCGAGCGACCATGACGCCCTCGCTGACGGCGCAGATGTCGTCAATGCACTCGACTGCGGTGGGCTTCTCGATCTTGGCGATGACGGGGACCTCGCGGCCCAGGCGCTTCATCTCGTCCTTGAGCTGAATCACGTCTTCGGGTCGCTGGACGAAGGACAGGGCGACGTAGTCCACACCGAGCTCGAGGCCAACGGCCAAGTCGGCCTTGTCCTTGTCGGTCAGCGCGGGAATGGAAAGGGACACACCCGGCAGATTGATGCCCTTGTGTGAGCCGAGTTTTCCGCCGTCGATCATGCGAATGTCGACCTCGGCAGGGGACTGTTCAAGGCGAACCGCGGTCACCTCTCCGGCGAGCAGCCCGTCGGCGAACAACACCGCCGTGCCGGGCTCGACGTCATCTGCCATCTGTGGGTAGGTCGTGCCGATGCGGTGGCCGCTTGCCTCGAGGGTGTCGTCCATGACGATGGTGAGGGTGTCTCCGACAGCGAGCTCGGTGGGAGTGCTGGCTGGCCCTGTCCGCACCTTTGGTCCCTGCAGGTCGAGCAAGATGGCGCATGGATGGCCGCTCGACATGGCCGCTCGCCGGACGCGCGCCACCTGCTTGCCGATGGAGGCGTGATCGGCGTGACTGCAGTTGATGCGACAGACGTCGACTCCAGCTTCGAGCAGCTGGCTGAGCTTGGGCTCGTCCCAACACGCAGGTCCGAGGGTGGCGACGATCTTGGTCTTGGTCTCGTAAGGGGCTGTGGTCATGAACACTCCGGCCCGCGGTTATACAACGACCGTCGGCCTAGGCGTACAGGCTCGCGACAAGGTCGCCATAGCCGTTGAATGGAAGCGTGGGCGTGCGAGCGCCGCTCGGCAAGATGCGCTCGGTCGCTTGGCTCCACTTCGGGTGGCCCGCACTCGGGTCTACGTTGGCCGCAAAGTCGAATTCGTCGGGCGCAACCGTGTTCCAGAACGTCTTCGGCTGCTGCTCGACCAGCTCGATTCGCACCACGCTCTTGATGCTCTTGTAGCCATGCTTCCATGGCACGACCAGGCGCATCGGGGCTCCGTGCTGGCCCGGCAGGGGCTTGCCATAGATGCCCGTCGCCACGAGCGTCAGCTCATGCATGGCCTCGGGCATGGTCAGGGCCTCGGTATAGGGCCAGGGGAGCGTGGGGCGAGCCCGCACGTTGGGGAAGCTCTCGGGGTCACTGTGCGCGACAAATCGGACGTAGCGCGCCGAGGACAGCGGTCGAACCTGTGCCAAGAGCGCGCGAAGGGGGAATCCAGCCCACGGCAGCGCCATGGACCAGC
>CAYYHT010000012.1:9688-27066 GCA_964471355.1 uncultured Enterobacteriaceae bacterium | reverse complement strand
TCGCTGCACCGCCTCCAGCGTCTTTGTCCGACAGCGCCGCGAGCTCGGGGGGAGCGTCCAAGGGCTCGTTGGCGCGAACATCTGCCTTGGGAGCTTCGGCCAGCCTTCCGCTTCGGGCCGGGCGGGGAGCTTGACGCACGGTGTCTTCCGCCGACGCCACCTCTTCGACCGGAGCCTCTTCGACAACCGGTGGTGCGGCTTTGGCGAGCTCAGTCGCAGAGCCCGACGGCGCGTCTGCCGAGCCGGGGAACAGTACGTCGGCTGACTGCAGGGCAATGCCCAGCGCCAGCGCCGCGGCCAGCGCCATGACGGAGCCGCCTCCCAGCCAACGGCGTGGATTGAACGCGATCACATTGTCTGGAGGCTCTTCTTCCTCTTCATCGAGGGTGTCCTCTGCAGCTTCCTGCCCATCAACCTGTGCTTCTGTAGAGGGAGCCTCTTGAGCAAACGGGCCGGTGGTGACCCCGCCCAAGATGTCGTCGATGCTCAGCTGGGGGCCCGGCCCAAGTTCGGGTCGCAAGACGCCAAGCGACTCCACCACATCCTGATCGAGCTCAGGAGGCGGAGACGTTCCGGGCGGCCCATCGAGCCACTCGGACAGGAGCTGTGCCTGTCTTTCTTCGGGGCTCATGGTGGGTACACCTTTCGAAACGCCTTGGCGGCCCGGTGGAAAATGACGTCAAAGTTGCCGACGGTGACCCCGAGAATCTGGGCGCACTCCTCGCGGTCCTTGTCTTCGAGCAGGCGCAGGCGCAGGGCCTGGGCGTAGCGCTCGTTCATGCGGCCGAGCGAGATGTCGATCATCTTGCGAAGCTGCTCGCGTTCGATGTCGCTGTCGGGGCTCGGCATCGAGACCGGGCGGGCGGTCGCGTCGGCCTTGACCGCATCGGACAGACGCTGATCACGCTGGTGGCGGCGGTGCACATCGGTCGCCTTGTTGATGGCGATTCGACGCAGCCAGAAGAACACGCTCTTGTTGTCGTGGGTGAAGTGCCCGATTTTCTCGAGGGCTGTGCGGAAGGTGTCGCGCAGACAGTCCTCGGCAAGCTCGCGATTGGGCAGCCGCGGCAGGATGGCCTGGCGGAAGAGTCGGTCGCCATACCAGCCATAGAGCACGGCGAATGCGTCGCGGTCGCCCAATTTTAGGCGCTCTACGATTGCTCGCTCTTGGTCGAGCGGCTGCAGATCGCTGGTTTCGGTGCGGGGCGCGTTCACGTTGTGGAACTAATGGTACGCGCCGAGGCATGCCGGTTCCGTCAATGTCTGAACCATCAGCCCCAAACCGGCGCTATTGCAGGTACAGCGCCGCCGCCGCGAAGCTCATGCCGATGGCGATGCCGACACCGAGTGCGACGACGATGGGCGCGCGATCGACGGGCTCGGGCTTTCTGTCCAAGATGAGCGGGCGCTGGCTTGTACGAATCTCGCGGACCGCCGGCGCTGGCGTCAACTTGCGGAACCAGTTCAGCCACTCGGTGCCGCGCGCCGGGCGCCCGGTTCCACGGGCAATATCGTCGCGAACATGCACCAGCTTGCTGGCCATTTCGTGGGCGGTGCGGTACCGATCTTCGGCGTTCCATGCGGTCGCCTTGAGAATGATTGGGGCCACGATTCCCGGCACGTCGACCATCTCTTTCTTGCGCATCGAAGCGAGCGACAGGTCGACAGGTGGACGACCCGCAAGCATCGCGAAGATCAGGGCACCGATGCTGTATAGGTCAGCCTCGGGCCCGACATTGTGGGGGTCGCCGCGCTGTTCATTGGCCACAAAGCCAAGCTCGCCGACCGTGTCACCGACATCGGTCAGGTCGTCGGCATCGTCGTCCTCGGCCATGCGCACCACGCCAAAGTCCGCCAGCAGCGCATCGCCGTTTGGATGCAGCAGTACATTTGATGGCTTGATGTCGCGGTGGACGCGACCATTGCGATGGACTTGCGCCACACCAGCCAGCAGGTCGAGTGCAATGTCGAGCGCTTCGACCTCGCTGAAGTAGTAGCCCTTGTTGATGGCCTGGCGCAGGCTGATGCCATCGACGAATGCCATGACGTGGTAGTGGCGCCCGCTGTCGTCCACACCGGTCTCGATCATGCGCACCACGTGGGGATGGTGGATGTCGAGCATGCTCTGCCCTTCGTTCTCGAAGCGCGCGATGTCCTTGGGCTTGTTCGACAGCGAGTCGTGCAGCAGCTTGACCGCCACCCATTCTTCGGTCAGCAGGTCCTTGGCGCGAAACACCGTCGCACTGCGGCCGGTGCCCACTGGCCTGTCCATGACGTAGCGCCCAGCGATCTTGTTCGGAAACACATCGGTTGGGTCGTCGTACTCTGGAAAGTCGTCGTCTTCTTCCATTAACCGTGGCTTAACCCGACTTCGGGTGGTCGAAGAGTGTTCCTCGGCCAAGAATCCAAGCGGGATCCATAAATCGCTTCAGACGCCGGAATTCTTGAAGCGTCCGCGCATCGAGCAGCACCGCCAGAGCCTGTTTCTTGATCTTGCCGATGCCATGCTCGGCCGAGACCGTGCCCCCAAGCCGAACCGCTTTGTCCGCCAAGTCTTTGTAGAAGTCGCGACAGATCTGCAGCTCGGCGTCGTTGGTCGGCAGCAGATTCAGGTGCAGGTGGTTGTCACCGATGTGCCCAAACAACACGTGCTCGACGGGCGCTGCCTCGTAGGCATCCATCATGGTCAGCAGCGAGTCGTCTGGCACGGCGAGGTCGGTGCCAACCTTGGGCATGCCGTTGGCCACGACACGCTCGTTCACTCCCGCAGGCACCGCATGACGCAGGGCATGCAGCTTGGCGCGACCGATATCGTCCGTGGTGACAATGGTGTCATCGGCCAGGGCGCCAACGTCTTCGAGCAGCTCCCACCAGGCTTCGAGGTGGCCTTCTTCGCCCACGCTCTCGACTTCCTGCTCGCAGAACAGTGCCGCACGGGCCGGGTCTGGCACGTCATCGACCCGCTGCCTGCACAGGTCCAGGCAGTGGTGGTCCAGGTACTCGATGCAGCGCGGCGAAAGGGCGCCAGCGGCGTTGGCCCGGCCGGAATCGCGCAAGCGCATCATCGCGGTGACCGCGGTCTGTCGGTCCTTGAAGAAGGCCAAGACGCCCAGCACCTGTTCGGGCAGCGCCACCAGCTTGACCCGTGCCTTGGTGATGATGCCGAGGGTGCCCTCCTGACCAATAAATAGGTCCAGCAAGTCGGTGGCCGGGAAGTAGCCCGCTGCCGTCTTGACCGAGGGCTCGACCCAGCTCGGAACAGGCCAATCTGGCGGCACCGGGTCCCCGCGCTCGACGTTCATCACCTGACCGGTCGGCAGCACGACCTCGATGGCCTCGATCCAAGGGCGAGTTGGTCCGTAGCGGAAGCTGCGCGCACCACTGGCATTGCACGCAATCGCGGCCCCGAGCGAGCACTCATGGCGACTGGTGGGATCGGGTGGGAAGAGGCGGCCAGTGCGCTCGATCTCGGCCTGGAACTGCCCGAGAATGACCCCACCCTGTGCAGTCGCGTGGTCCGGCCCAATGTGTTCGATGGTCGACATGCGCTCCATGGACAACAGCCAACCGCCAAAGGGCACCGGGCCCGCCGTTGTCGAGGTGCGCTGCGCAGTCACCGTCAGGGCAATGTCGTTGTCCTGGCAGTGGCGGACGATGGCTGCAACTTCTTCGGTCGATGTCGGTCGCAGCAGCCCATCAGCATGCCCACGCACGTTCGAAGCATCTGTGAGGTACCCCTCAATCACAGATGGATCGGTGACGGGCTCGATCATCGCGGCAATCCAGGGCAAAGTGGTCCTGGTCGTTAATGCCCTACCTCTTGCTCTTCATCCTCATGATCCTTGCGTCGCCCGCTTCGGCGACGAGCATGGAGGACGTCGACCTCGCTACCGGCACCAGCCTTCTGCAACAGGAAGAGGCCACAGACGAGCCAGCTGAGGAGCTTCCCGAGCCCCAGCTCTCCGAGGCATATAGCTCGCTCTACTACACCCTCGAGTCCCGCCGCAAGAACGAGGGCACAGCCCTGGCCATGGGCGTGCTCGGAGGACTTGCCGGCTACCTCGGTGGAGCCGTCGGCGCGTTCATCACCTTCGGGATCGGCACTCTAGGCCTGCCCGCAGCGGTCGCCGTGGGCGCCGCCTATGGAGTCCACCCCTTCTTTGACGCGCGCTTTGGATGGGAAGTGGCCGGAGCACTGGTCGGAACCACAGCCGCGGTCGTGCTGGCATGGGGAGCAGGGTTCTTTGCAGCAGTTGCGCGCAACAGCGGACTGGTCACCACCAGCGTGATGTTCGGTCTGGTGGTCATGGGCATCGGCCCGGGAATCGGCGCCTGGGTCGCGGGCATCACCGATCAGGACAACCTCGAGCGCCAGCGCTTGGAGGTGGCACTCGGACCCAACAGCGTCGGGCTGCAGATCCGGTTCTGACTACGGTGAGTTGTCTTCGCCCGGCGTCGCGATGATGGTGTTGCGGAAGCCTTCGTTGACGTTGGCGCCGCCCTCGCTCAGGCTGCACTGATGCCAAGAACTGTCGACCGTACCGTCGCCTGGACTCGCATTGCGCTCCATCGAGCGAACAACACTGCCCGACGGGCCGCCCACGAACGCTGGCCCGCCGTCTCCGGCGGAGTCCATGATGTTGCCGCGCGGGTCCTTGACGAACAGCTCGAAGTTGCCGTCCTTTAGGTACAAGCGCGCTTGGCGGTTGTCGTTGAAGGCGTTGACCGTCAGGTCGCCGTTGGCGTACGCGGACAGGCCGTCTTGGGGACTGCCATCGACATACACCTCAAGGGTGTGGTCCAAGATCGTGAACAAGCCCTGGGGCTCGATGTAGGAGCCAGGCGGCAGGCCGACCACGAAGTCATCGGGATTGGCGATGCTCCACAGGTCCAAGTCAATGCGCTTGTCGGTGGTGTTGCGCAGCTCGATGAACTCGTCAAAGCCATCGTCGTCCGCTGCGTTGACGCCGTACCACATGACCTCGTTGATGACGACGTCTCCGGGGGACAGGTCGTCGTCGTCCATGTTGTCGCCACCGATGTGACGACCCTGGTCCCACAGCCGATCGAAGTAGCCGTCGAACTCTTGCGCGACTCGCGGGCCACGGATGATGAGCAGGAACTCGTCGTTGCTGACGGTGGCCGAGGACGACCAGTTGAACGACCCGGTCACCACAACGGGCTTGTCGCCCCAGGCGTCCATGATCATGGTCTTGGAGTGCAGACGTCCGCCGCCGGCTTGGTAGTCACCGGGCTGTCGGCTGTTGTCGATGCCGTCCATGCGAGCGGGAATTCCCGCGCCCAACAGTCGGTAGACCTCGTGGTACTGCCCGTTGCTGTGCAGCTGGCTCTGGTCGATGACGCCCGCAACTGTGCGGTCGGCGAACGGTCCATCTGGATTCTGGTCGCCAGCGTCCTGCTCGTTGAGCAGCGCCCACTCTTCTTGCTTGCGAATGAACGCCGAACCCACTTGGTCCTTGGTGAACGCAAAGATGGTGAAGCGCAGGCTGTCCTGGGCGCCATCGACGTACTCCAAGATGCGGCCCATGGCGTCTTCGTTCGGGCTGAACCACACCTCGACCAAGGCGCACTCGAAGTTCTCGGGCCGCTGCAGATAGGCGTCCATCTCGTCAGGCGGAATGGTTGGGTCACAGTCCTTGCCCAGCATGTAGGCGCGACCGTTGTCGATCTCGACCTTTTGGTGCCCGTACGAGCCGTGGAACATCTGCTCGAACTCTTCTTTGAAGTCCGCAGCGACGTTCGGGCTGTCCATCATGGTGAAGTTGTTCGAGTTGCGGCGCAGGTCCGTCGGACTGAAGTTGGCCGTGCTGGTGAACACGAAGCGGTCATCCACGATGACGAACTTGTCGTGCATGATGTGCACGAGGTTGCCCGTGGACATGGGGATGTGGCGCTGAATCACCGCTTGGTAGCCGGCGTTGTACAGGTGGCCCGCGTCGCCCACAAAGCGAACCGCGATGCCCTTGTCATGTGCAGCGATCAGCGCGTTGTAGACGCGGTCCCGGGTAAAGCCCATGACGGCGATGTCGATGGTCGCGTCGGCAGAGTTGATCAGCTCGACGAGCACGTCCTCGGCGTCGGGCTCCCACAGGTTGCTGTTGCGCGTGCCGGGCTCGTTGAAGAACACGTCGATGCGCCCACCGCGGGTCGAGTCATAGTCCTCTTGCGATGGCGCCGGGTTGCAGCTGATGGTCAGCGCCAGTGCGGCGCCCAGTAGTGACAGCCTCATAGGGTATCTCCCCGTTCCCAGTGGTCGTCGAAGACGTTCACCAGTGTGTCGAGCTCGGCGCTGCGGCTCTCCCAGTCATCGATCACCCACAGGGTGCCGTCCATGAGCTGGTCGTTGATGACCGTGCGGCCCTTGTAGATGCGCGCAGAGCTAAAGATGTCGTGTGTCAGCACAAAGCCGCGTGGGGCCAAGCGGGAATCGATCGAGCCGATCGGGCTGTCCGGGTCCAACTCGACGTCGATCAGCATGATCGTCGGCACTCGCTCGTCCGTCACCTGGCGCTTGCGCACATCAGGCGTGTTGTTCTCGAGCTGCTGGGATTGTGTCGGAGTGGCCTGCCCAAAGTTTGGACCGACGATGACCCGCACATCAAAGAAGGGAGTCCCGTCGCCGGTCTTCCACTCGGCTTTGTCCTGCAGAGCTTTTGCGAAGCCGTCGTTGGCGAACTCGTTGGTCATGATCCAGACGCTCGAGCGCGCGCCATAGACCGCGTCGATCATGCGCTTGGTGAGCCGCTCTTGGGGACCAAGCCACATCTCGACGATGCTGTCCGAGGCGCCCGGGTACATCCATCGCGTGTCGACGACGGATTTTTGCTGGGCGTTGAAAGCGGTCATCGCGGTGCTGTCGGCACCGCCGAACAGCTGCAGGTGCTCGGCCAGGACGTCCTCGACGAGTTCTTCGCCACGCGCATCGAGAATGATGCGAGTGCCTGTGTCCATGCTTCCGCCACGGCTGGCCGCGGTCATGTTGAGGCGGTCGGAGACGACAAAGCTCTGGGTCATCTGGATATCGGTTGAGGGCCAAGCGACGTCGGTGTTGAGTGCGAAGTCGAAGTAGCCAATCGAGGCGTCATTGAGCCGGATGGTCAGGCCGTTGCGCTCGATGCCAGCGTCGGTGACCGGATCGGTGATCAGCGTGCCTGCATCGATCAACGCGACCATGCCGGGGTCTGCCGCATCGTCGAAGTCGATGGCGAGCTCGACGTCGACGCCAGCCTGCCACTGGGACATGATCGCGTCGGTCAGAGCGGTGTCTTCGCCATCGGCCATGGCAATGTGCAGGGTGTCGACTGCGCTGTTCACCTCGGCGACGAGGGCGTCGGAGGTGGCTGTCGCATCGCCAGAGCTGATCTGGATGTTGTTGAACAGCTGATCGGAGTCAGGAGCGGCGCAGCCCACAGCGAAGAAGGCAAGGAGGGGCGAGCTTCGTCTTGCCCAGGCCTGAATGGGTCCAATCATTCGAAGCTCCCGCTTGCGAATGCACCGGAGTAGTCGGGGCTGTTGGGCCGTCCAGGGGATGCCAGGGTGAACTGGCGGCACTCGGTTGCGATGCGGTCGTTGTTGGGCACGTCGACATCGGCGTCGGTGTAGTAGTGCCAGCTCTGGGGCTCGCCACCACGACCACCGAACATGATCTCGATGCGCTCCATCGAGCGAACGCTGACCAGGTCATAGCCTCCTGCAAACGGGGGCTGCGTGCGCGAGCCGATGGGCTCCATCAAGCGCTCGTCTGAGTCGCGCAGGGTCAAGCGGAACGCGTCGCCATAGGGCAAGCTGAAGGTGGGAATCACCCAGTCCGCATCGGGGAAGCAGCCGTCACGCGAGGCCGCCAGGAAGGCGTGCTCGCCGACATCGAGAACCCGGGGCTCGGCGCCTTCTGCGGGACCGGGGATTCGCCAGGCAGCGCTGTCACTGCCAGACAGCTCGATGAGCCAGTTGGTGATGTCCATGGGCCGCGCGCACTCGTTGCGGAACTCGAGGAAGATGTCGGCTGGATGCCAGACGCTGTCGTTGGACATCGAACCGGTCCACAGGACCTCGCTCATCTTCATGCAGCCGCGCTCGCCGCTGTTCTGTCCATCGTCACCGTCGCGATAGTCCACCTGACCAAGCTGGCCGGCTGTGCACTCGTCGGCGATGTCACCCGGGCAGGGATCGGGATTGCACGAGGTCAGCGCCAGCAGCGCCACCCCAGTGCAGCCAAGGGAAGCCCATTGGAGGCCGGGGCCCATCAGAACCTCACCACGGAGCCTGCGTTCACCGTCCATGCAGGAGTCTCGCCGCCAAGAGCCGGACCCGCAACTCTGCCAATTGGAATTGCGTAGAAGGCACCGGGCAGGAACACGCCCGTGTTCATGCGTAGGGTCACTGCATCGCCCAGATCCCAGCGCACGTCGACGTTGATCTCTTGGCCCAGCGCCTTGCCCAGACGCTCCTGTGCGGCGAACTCGTCGCGGCTGTATCCGAAGGGAGGGTCAATGGTGTCGAGCTCAGAGAGGTTCAACGCTGTGACTGCGGTGTCCTGCATGTACCAATAGGCCACTCGCCCGTTCACCTTTCCAAAGTCGTAGCCCGCGTAGGCATGACCAACGAGCGTGCCGGACTTGCGCCCGTACGAGTGCTGCTCATCGGTCACACCGGCGCGCCCCACATAGGCCGCTGGGTGCAGGCCCAAGTACCGGTTGGCGATGGTGCCACCCGTGTGGCGTCCCTTGAGCCCGACGTAGCCGTGGCTAAACTGCAGCCCGTTGGCCCGGTAGACCGCACCTTGGGCGTAGTAGCCGCTGAACTCGGCCATGAAGCCGGTCGGATTGTCCTCTTCCTTGTCGCGCGTATCGACAACGATGCCGGCCGAGCCGGAGATGCCGTTGGCGTTCACGTCGTCGGCGACGAGTTCCTTGCGGTCGATTCCGCGCGAGATGTCCGCGGACAGGAAGGGGATCGCAGCGCCGGCCTCGAGCTGGCCGCGCACACCGATGTTTGCCACCCAGTCGTTGTCGGCGAAGTTGCCCAGACGTCCTTGGTAGGAGATGTCGGAGCCTGAACCCGGCGAGCCGATGTCGGTGTAGAAGGCGTAAGCATGCAGTTCTGGTGCGCCCTCACCGAGTCCGTCGAGGTTGAGAATGGCGCCGTGGCGGCGATGCATGGTGTCGCCGCGAAAGCCGACTTGGGTGGTGTTGCTCTGGCCGATGTACCGCACCAACGAGACGTCATCGTCTGGCGCGAGACCCACGACATTGATGGGGATGAACATGATCGTGCCGGCCTCGCCGAGGGGCACATCAAGTCGGACCATGTCGACGATGTCAGACAGCACGTACTCGCGGGAATTTGCAATGCCGCCGAGCTCAAGCAGCTGACGACCGATGCGCAGCTCCATTCCCTCGCCGAAGCTGTGCTGCATGTACAGACTGGTGAAGTAGAAGGCGCTCTGGAACGCGTTGGCCTTGCCGAGCTGGTCGTCGCCCCACAAGCCGCGGTGGCTCAGGCCGCCGACCACCGTGGTCTGCTCGTCGATCTTGACGGACAGCTCGACGGACACACCCGAGAACGCGAAGGTTCCGCGGTCATCACTGTCCAGAATCGCTTGGTCCGAGGACTCGTCGCGCAATCGGTAGTCGATGTTGTTGAAGTCGTGCCACTGAGACTCAAGCGAGCCGCGGGCTTCGATGCGTTTTTCCTGTTCAACATCGGGATCTGCGAGCGAGTTTATTCTGCTCTCAAGATCGCGCTGGGGGTCATCGCTTCCTTCCTGGGCCAGGGCGTGGAACGGAAAAAGCAACGCAATCAACGTGCAGGTGCGCATGGGGGCGACTCCTCGTGGAATCGCCGTGTATCACTCCAGCGGCCACGCGGCGGTATGGACACACAAGAGCGCCGGAACCTCGGGCGGACTGTCGGCGACGATCGCCCTAACCTCGCGATAGAAGCGCCTCTGCGCCTCTCGGATTCGGTCCAGGTCATCGCGACCCACCGCAAAAACATTCCAGCTGAACAGATCATCCCCCGGATTGCCGGCCAAACGCTCGGCACTCACCCGCGCCCAATGAGCGTTCAGTCGTCGCCGATCCTCGGGGGTCGCCCGTACCTCGACCGTCTCTGGAGGAGCCGGCACGAGCTTGCGTCCCTTGACCACGGCCACCCCAGCCTCGGTCAGGGCCTCGATCAACACCTCGGCGTGCCCCAGCGACAGACCGAGCGCCGCCGCCAGTTCAGCAGGAGCCTTGGATGCGGGCACCGACTTGCGCACATCGAGCCAGGCCCCGGCCGCCGGTGACCACGGGTGGGCGAAGGCCAAGCGCGCCAACGCCTCGCGCACCCGCAGCGTTCGGGCCAAAGACGGGACCTCGGCAATCGGAACCAGCGCCCCCACCAAGTCCGGAAGTCGACCGGTGAGCGCGTCGATCAGCGCCAAGACCACCGGCAGCCGCCCTCTGGCCCGACCGCTCAGCAGCCGACCCACCTGCTGCCGAGACAATCCCGACTTCTCGGCGAGCAGAACCTGAGACGTGCGTCCTTGAAGTGCCCGCAGCCATCCATCGATCACTTCCGGATCATCTGGATGCCACTCGGGAGCCGATGCAGCGTGAAACTGCTCGAGCGAGGCACCGACATCAATGCCCACGCGGGAGCATGCACGCAGCGCCTCACCAAATGTGGGAAAGCGATGAGCCCCCTCCCACTTGGCCGCGACGTTTCCGCGGTAGCCAAGCCATCGACTGAACGCGACTTGCGACCGTCGTCCGCGTATTGCTCGCATGAGCTGTCTAGAGGTTTCGTCCATGGACCTATCCCAGAATCGAACATACCAGCACCCTACCGGCATATGGAAATGTTCCATTCCGGGCAAGTACCCTTTGCGGGTGCCGACAGTGCACCCTAGATTGAGACCATGAGACGCATCTTCCTGGTCCCACTGCTGTTTGCAGCCTTCCTCGCTTGCGAGGAGGCCGGCTCTGAAAACGACACGGACGCCACATTCGACACCGGAGATTCCTCGACGGATGACACCGACGACGGTGACGGAAACGGTGGAAACACCCCGAACGGGGGCTTCGTGCACCCCGGCGTTCAGGTCGGCTCAGAGGGATTGTTTGGCTGCGAGATCATGGAAGCCCGCGAGGTCACCAACCTCGACGCGCAGGTGTCGGGCTTCGATCAGACCGCCCGCGAGCTGCTCGACGCCCGACTCGCCGCATGGACCGGTGCCCTCGATGGGGTTGCGGGCACCGCGGACGGCACCCTGAGCATGGGCCTCGATGGCGCCGTGGCCCTGGTCTCTGTCAATCCCCGCGAAGGATGCTCGGACTTCTTGTGGGCCGAGCTCGATTCGGAACTGGCGGTCGCCCCGCTGATCACATCAGCCCCAATGTCGGGGGAGATTGGCATTCGCCCTGATCAATCTCGCCTCGTGCTGTCTGTGCGCGAGGACCGAGTGATCGGCGAGGCGACCCCCACTTTTGACGTGGCACTTCAGGACTCGACCCGGCTGCTGCTGGACGGTCCCGTCGACGCGGCCACCATCTCGCTGGCGGCCAACTGGGTGGGCTGCATCGGCGCCACCTGCGAAGTCGACCCCATCGGCACGTTCACCGCGAGTCGCTGACAGCACACATCTCTTGGAGGAGAACCATGCGATCACCGTTCACCGCGGGGGTCTGGGCACTGCTGTGCCTCACGCCCGCCATCACCCACGCCTTCTGCGGCACCTATGTCGGCGGTCCCGGGAGTCAGATCAAGAACAAGGGCAGTCAGATCGTCGTGGCCCGGCCTGGAGGCGACCTGACGGTTCTGACCATGTTCAACGACTTTCAGGGAGAGCCCGAGGACTTCGGCCTCGTCGTTCCATTCCCAACTTCGCTCACGGCAGAGCAGGTGCGCACCATCGACGCCGGCTTTGTCGAGCGACTCGACCTGTACTCGATGCCGCGCGAGGTGAGGTACAGCTGCGACGACTTCTACACGCTGCCCCCCGACGCCACCAGTCCGGCTCCACCGCCCATGGACGGCCTTGGCGACACCGGTGATTGGGAGCTCGACGACACCGGAGAGTGGCTCGGCAACAGTCCTTCGGACACGGGCGGCTCTGTCGGCTACAGCTCCGGTTGTGGCGGCTTCAGCTCCGGCGGAGGCGGCAACAGCACCTGGTACGACTTCAGCGACGACGACGACGACAGCTGGTACGACGAGCAGTACGACGTGATGGTCGAAGACCACTTCGAGTTCGGTGAGTACGAGGCCTTTGTACTGAGTGCTGATGAGGGTGGGGGACTGTACGGCTGGCTCAGCGCGAACGGCTTCGAGCTGCAGGGCCACGCCGCGAGCCTGCTCGACGAGCAAATCGGCAGCAGCACCAACTTTCTCGCCGTCCGCATCGCCGCGGGACAAGTGAGCCCCGGGTCTTGGCTGTCCCCCATCCAGGTTGTCTACCGATCGCAGAACGTGTCCTTGCCGATTCGGCTGGGAGCGCAATCCTCGGCCGGTGTGCAGGATCTGACGCTGTACACCCTCACCACGCGACAGCGAGGCGCCATCGCCAACTACCCCGAGGTGGATGTGGACTCAGAGTGCCTGCGTGACCCCGAGCAGCCTCTTGCTGACTGGTACGAGGACCATTTCGCCCAGGCCACCGGCGTCAGCAACAACGAGACCGATGTGCAGTCCGGAGTGGGCTGGATGACCGAGTACAGCTGGACCACCCCGCCTCCGCCGTCCCCTAGCCTGACGTTCTCGGCCCACTGCGACCCATGCGTCACCGAACCCGACGAAGTGGCCAGCCCAACAGTTGCCCCCGGCCAGCAAGACAGTCCGCTGTCTTCTGTCGATGTCGGCGTGCTCGGCCTCCAAGGCGCAGCATTGAGCGGCTTTCAGGTGACCCGTTTGCACATGCGCTACACACCCGACGTCATCGATCAGGACCTGTCGCTCTACTTCACCGACGCGACCGCTGACCAACAGAAGCGCTACGTGCAGCACAGCTGGGAGCTCGAAGCCCTGATTCCCACCTGCGGCAGCGAGCAACCGACCGAGCCGGGAACCTGCTTCTCGTCGGAGTACTGGCTGCGACGGGCCGAACAGCGCGCTGATGGCCAATCGGTGTCGGAGTTCGCCGAGCCGAAGCGCGTCGCGTGTGGGGGAAGCCGCGCAGGCTTCTTTCTGGCCCTGCCCTTCTTGGCCATCCTGCGCAGGCGCACCTGATGTGGCTGCTGCTGCTCGCAGGCTGCTATTCCCAAGCCACCTTCGACCAGAACATCGACGGCGCCGTCTGCGAGTGGGCCAACACCTGCTTTGGCGCTCCTGACACCACCGTGGGGAGCTACGACTACTGCCTGGACGAGGCCCGTGAAACCGAGCCCGTCCGCGTCACCGCCTGCAGCTACAAACACACCAAGGCTCGTTCATGCGTGCGCGAGATCCGTCACATGCAGTGCCCGACCACCGCCGAGCCCGTGCGCATGCCGAGCGTGTGCGACTTGGTCTGGGACTGCGAGTAGCGGGCTACTCGTCCAGGAACTGGACTTGGCCGCGCTTCATGATGATGATCGCCCGGATGCTGTAGCTGTACAACATGGGGCCGGTGACGCGCACGCGCTGCCCGGCCTCGAAGCTCAGGCCTCGGCGACTGATCTCACTATCCATCGTGACGTCAAAGATGGTGCCGTTGTCGTGCTCGACCCGGAACGCGCCGAAGGTGTCGGTGGTTTGGGTGTCGTAGCCCTCGAGGGGAATCACAGTTCCCTCGACCCGCAGCACCGAGCCAATGTCGTCGTTGGTGAACGCGTCCGTTCGCTCTTGGTAGTACATCGCGTAGGGGCCGCGATCGATCTCGATCACGTCGTGGCTGTAGATCATCGGCAGGTCGAAGCTGTTTCGGGTGCCGCGCACGCTCATCGTGACGTGGTCACCGATGTCAAAATGGGCGACCTTGGAGTCGCCGAGCACAAAAATGCCGCCGGTCTTGTCCTGGATAAAGAAGGATCCATAGAACTTTTCGTCGCTGTCCCGGTCGCAGCCGTCGCTCTTGAAGTAGTAGCGCGGGTGCAGCGTGACAATGCCTTCGATCGTTCGGGGCAACTCACTTGTGCTGCTGGTGCTGCAGCCGGATCCACTCTCGAATTGATCATCCGGTCCGAGTGCAATGTCGAAGCTCGATCCCGGCAAAGCCAAGGACTTTAGCTGTTCGATCGAGTTGCTGTCATCGGCCGGAAATGCGTAGTTGGTCTCGGTGAACTCGAGCCACTCTTCGACGTTCTGCGACGAACCGACATCCCACCAGGCGTCGGATTCCTCGGCCTCGCGCTGGGTCGTACACGCCATAAGCGAGCCTGCCAGCAGTGTTGTCAGTGCAATGCGCAGAGTCGCGCCCCCCATCGGTTCCATCTTGCCATCTCTGTTGTATGCTTGCGCCGATAACTCGTGCACAGAGCCCCGCTTGGCAGATTCTAGACCGCCCCACCTACCGCCAGGGCATCCGGTCGGCGACCACTACAAGATCGAAGGACTCGTCCGGCTCGCAGAGCGGCGACTTTTTTATCTTGCCAATGACGCGCGTGAAGACTTGCCTACGCGCAAGTGTTGGGAGTGCGGTCACACCGACACGCCTCGCGCCAATGAGCAATGCGATTCGTGCAGTGCCCCGATGAAGGACCGCCGGTTCTTGATGTCGAGCCGCTGGGACAAATCGAAGTTCGAGGCCTACCGCGGATTCCACGACAAGAAGCTCGATCACCCTGGCCTCGCGCCGCCGGTCGACGTCTTCGAGTTCGAAGACCAGCTGTTCAGCGTCATCCCGTACAACGGCGAAGGCCTGCTCGTCGACGAGGCCGCTCCGCTGGCCAACAAACGCATCCTCGATGTGGGCCAGCGCATTGCCGGCACCTTGGCCTTCCTGCACCTCAACGGTGTTCGACTGCAGTGGCTCAACCAGGCCAACGTCTTGATCTCGGCCGACAACAGCGTGCGACTCTTCGACCCCGAGGTCGAGTACGTCAACGGCGCTCCGGTTCCCGAAATCGAGCGAGGCCACGAGCTCAAGACCTTTGGCGAGCTGCTTCGGCAGTACTGCGACATCGAAGCCGAGGGCCTCGCCCAGTTCATGCGCACCGTCGAAAACGGTGCCTATGCCAATCCCGCCGCATTCGGCCGCGCTGTCGAGCAACGCTTTGACGCCTTTGGCGGCCTGACCTACCGACCCATCATCAGCGGCATGACCGATGTGGGTCTGGTCCGGGCACTCAACGAAGACAACTGGGGCTGGCGCAAGCTGTCCAACCGCGCTCGCCTGTACGTCGTCGCCGACGGCATGGGCGGCCACGACGCCGGCGAAGTCGCATCGGCCATGGCCGTGGCGACTTGGTGCCAGATCGCGCGCGAAAAGGAAGCGACCGTTGGCGCCGGGCTTGACGAAGCCGAAGAGATGGTCAGCGAGTCCTTCCAGGCCGCGAACAACGCCATCAAGGACGAAGCCGAGTCCAAGGGCACAGACATGGGCACGACACTCGTCGGCATGCTGCTGCTCGAAGACAACACGGGCTTTGTCGCCAACGTCGGTGACTCACGGGCCTACCTGTTCCGCGAGAACGCCCTGCATCAGGTCAGCAAGGACCACAGCTTGGTCGCCAAGATGGTCGAGCGTGGCCGCATCACCGAAGAAGAAGCGCGGACCCATCCTCACAGCAACATCCTGCTGCGAACCGTGGGCACAGAGCGCGACGTCGACGTCGATGTCTTCCGAGTCGATCTCAAGACCGGCGACAAGATGATGATGTGCAGCGATGGTCTGTGGGGCGAGGTCGAAGACCGCGACATCGAGAACATCATGCAGACCTACGCCGATCCGCGCTTGGCTGCACGAGAGCTGATCCGCGCCGCCCACCATGGCGGAGGCAAGGACAACGTCACCCTCATGATTGTGACCGTTCCTTAGCTCGGACCTCTCAGACCCAGCCGGCCGTCCGAACCAACTTCGCTACCCGACGCGGACCCCGTGCAAAGGTCAGCGGTCGGCCGCCCAGGCACAACACATCGACCTGCAGCTCGTAGCAGCAGCGGTCGGTGATGCTCTCTTCGGGGCCGCACACGTAGTAGCCGTCGAGGAAGCACGGGCCCAAGTCTGGAGAAATCGCGAACTTGTCCGTCAGCTCGTATGGATTGAGCTCGGCCTGAGTGGCACAAGCTGAGCCGTCGACAGGCAGGGGCTCGCAGAACAGGTAGGCGCCGCCAGATGTGGACCAGTCCCAGGCGTCTGCATCGGCCTGAGTGAACTCGGGCACGTCCTCGCAGGTGCCCGTGTCGACGTCGGTGTCCGTGTCGGTGTCCGTGTCGGTATCGACGTCCGCGTCGGCATCCGTGTCTGTGTCGGCGTCCGTGTCCGCGTCGACATCCGTGTCGGTGTCGATGTCTGTGTCGATGTCCGAATCGGTGTCGGCATCGGCATCGGTGTCGGTGTCGGTCTCGCGCACGCCGGTGTCGAAGTCGACAGCAATCACGCCGCTCTGGCAGCCCGTGAGCGTCAGTAGGAGCGCGGTTCGCAGCGCATCGAGTTCGCGATTCATGGGACTCCTCGTCGCCATGCCCAGTCCCGTTCAGTGTAACGACTCGTCAACGAGATGTCCGCTTGTTGCCAGCCATCCTTCAATCCGGTAGATCCGCGGCAACTCCTCGGAGGTCTCTATGTCCCGCCAGTTCTTCTTTGCCGCTCTCGCCCTGTCGATGTCCTTCCAGGCCAGCGCCTTGACCATGTGGGAACGCATCGACGTCAGCTACGAAGCGCGGGCAATGGAGACGGTGCTGCCCGTCAACGAGCACATGAAAGCCGCCGAGGCCGCTCGTCACTTGGGCAAGGCCTACGACCTCTACCAGCGACTCATGATGGCAACCGCACTCGCGGACAACTTCCTGGCCAAGTCACTCATGAGCGAGATGGAGCAGGACTACGGCTTCGTCGACATCCAGCCCAAGACCAAGGCCGACATGTCCAAGCTGTACATCCAGCCGCTGTTCGAAGCCAGGACTGGCAACGACGCCATGTCCATGAAGTACGCCCAAGGCGTGCTCGACATGGGCTACGGCTTCCGCGGCATGCTGCCCGTCGGCACCTACATGATTGGACGCACCGAAGTCGTCGTCACCGCCGGCAAGACCTTCACCGAGTACAAGGCTCGCGCCGCGAAGTAGGGGCGCGGAGCGCCCCTAGGCGGCCGCCGGCGGATGCAGGACGGCGCGCAGGCGCAGCGCAGCGGAGCCGAGCACCGGCCGAAGAAGCCGGCCCTCTGGCCGCCATAAAATGAGCGGGGCGCGGAGCGCCCCTAGGCGGCCGCCGGCGGATGCAGGACGGCGCGCAGGCG
>CAYYHT010000012.1:0-9588 GCA_964471355.1 uncultured Enterobacteriaceae bacterium | reverse complement strand
CCGAGCACCGGCCGAAGAAGCCGGCCCTCTGGCCGCCATAAAATGAGCGGGGCGCCCAGCGCCCCTAGGGCGCCTTTGACCCGCACGGCACCAGCTCGACCTGCACCTCTTCAGCCTCGTCTTCGCGGTGCACGTACCCAAGAGCCTCCATCGCCGCGATGTTCTCGTCGTCGGTGGCATCGATCACGTCTGCAGTGCTGTCCCGATTGGGGAACACGCCCCAAGTGATCTGCAGCTGCCTGGCCGCCACCTTGGCCGTCCGCAGCGGAGCCCTCGAGCGTCCCGGCTCGGCCGGCTGCAGGCCCGCAATGCACAGGGTCTCGGTCTTGCCGCGGTGAGCGACCACGAACTCCAGCGCATGGGTCAGCTCAGACAGCGGCGCCTTGGGAGCAAAGAACACCTCCCGCGCATTCGACGTCCCCGGCAACCAGGTCGCCGTGAAGCTATCACCAGCCACCGCCACTGACGCCGTCGACCTCTGCAGCGGGTCATGCCCTTCCCAAGCCGCCCTGACCCCGCCGGGCACCGCCACGGTCAGGGTCACGGGATCGCCAAGCGGCTGCCGAGAGCCGTGCAGCACGATGCGGTAGCCGGCCGCCACATCACGGCCCAGGGCCTGTCCGGTGCGCTTGCGCCATGGCTCGGCGTCCACGTTCGGCTTGCCCTTGAGCAGATTCACCTGCTCCACATCGTCCTTGTCCAAGTCGAACAGCTGCTCACGGCCCTCGATGGTCAGGTACTTCTGCCCGTCGTGAAGCACTCCCCAGCGCGACCGACCGTACAGCGGACGTCCAAAGGCTTGGTCCCGTTCCGCCAGCTGACGCTTCGCGCTGTCGTCGCCGCCGGCCGCCGCGAGCAGGCTCGTGCCGTCCAGCCCGGTCCAGTCGAGTCCCGCCGCATCGAGCAGCGTCGGCGTGACGTCGAGCAGCGACACGGGCTCGGTCACCCGAGACCCCTCGACGCCCGGAGCCTTGAGCACCAGGGGCACCCGCAGCAGCTCGTCGTACAGCGTGTGGCCATGCTCGTAGCCGCTGTGCTCCCAGAACTCCTCGCCGTGGTCCGCCAGCACCAACACCACGTCCGAGTCGTTGCTGGCCGCCGCGAACAGGCGACGCATCTCGTCATCGATGAAGCGGATGTTGTTGTCGTAGCGATCGCGGACGTACTGGGCCTGTTCCGGCGTGGGCCGCTTGGGCACCTGGCTTCGATGAAACTCCTCGCCCAGTGGCTCGACCGCGTCACCGGCAAACAGCGTTCGGTGCGACCGAGGCTCGGTATAGGGCAAGTGGGCGTCCATGAAATGGACCATCAGCAGCGCGTCGCGGCCGTCCTGCCTCGCCAGCCAATCAAGGGCACTGTCGACCTGCTCGTCGGCGGGCGGCCACTTGCTGTTCTGGTGCAGACCCCAGTCGCGGTGGATGTCGAAGTTCGCGCCCAGATAGACGTTTCCGGCGAACATGGCTGTCGCGTATCCCGCCTCTGAGAATCGGCCGGGAAGGGTCTGCGAGCTGCCGTAGTACTCGGGTTGCCGACCGGTCAGCATGGTGCGAGCCGACGGCAGGGTCCAAGGCGCCACCGAACGGGCCTGTTCAAACACCGCTGCATCGCCGGCCCACAAGTCCAAGGTCGGGCTGGTCTGCCGCTCGTAGCCATAGAGCGACAGGTGATCTGGCCGCAGCGTGTCCACAAAGATCAGCACCACCCGCCGCGGATCTGCACTGCGAGAGACGACCGCGGGCTCTCCGATAAAGGCGTAGTCGTAGTCCGAGGTACCGACTGGCAACGTGCGCAGGCGCAAGCGCACTTCCTTCTCGGACCAACGCGAAAGGTCCATGCGCAGCGCCGGGTATTCGCCCAGCGACAGCGACAGTCGCTTGATCTCAGTCACCTGCCCAGCAGCCTCGACTTCAACCACAAGCACAGCCCCGTCGCTGGACCCATCGAGAATTTCGGGAGGAACCAGACCGGGATTGAAGTGCAGCTCTGCCGCCTTGGGCAGGGTCAGGCGCCACGACGCAACCCCCGGCGCAGGCAGCAGCAGACCCGCTCGCGAGGACTGTCCTTGCTGAACTTCGGTGCGCACGAACGCGGCGTCTGTGGCCGAGTTCGACCATTCTCGATTCAAAGCCCGGCTGCGCTCGGTGGCCCTGGGGTAGACGAGCGTGAACCCGTCAGGAGGGCCTTCGGACGATGGGCGCGTCACCCGGACAAAGTCCGCATCCCACTCCCAGCTTGGGACACGGCCCTTGGACCGACCCCGGTGGGCGATGCGGGTTCCCCGGTCGTCGAGCACGAACATGCCGACCGCAGGACGCATGAAGAACATGGCGCGAGGACGGATCGGCAGCGGAGTCTGCCAGGTCGTTCGATCACCTGCCGTACCCGACAGTCGCCACTCGCCGAACGGGATGTTCGTCGGAGGCTCGGTGCGGCTTGCGACCGGGAACGACAGCTCGGACAGCTCGGCGAAATGCAGGGCCGTGCTGGGACCAGGCTCACCCGTGGCCGGTGGCCGGGTCGATCCGGTGCAGCTTAAAAGCAGAAGAGCAGCGAGAAGACTCACCGCAGGGGGGTAACTCGACGGTCGGAAACCGCCGCCATGGGGCTACGCTTGGTCTTGTCGGCGACGACGAATGGCCAGCATGCCAAGCGGAATCAACAGCACGCCACCGAGGCCACCGGCCGTGGCTTGATCACAGCCGCCGTAGCCATCGCCACGGCGATTCTTGACGTCGATGATGAGCTCGCTCGCACCCGTGCCAGCGGGACCGCCGACGTTCAAGACGACGCGGTATGTGCCGGCGCTCTCGAAGGTGACTTGCGGCTCCCAGGACTTGAGCTGAAGCATGGGCTCGGTCTCCCCATCACGGAAGATGTCCCACTGAACCTCGAAAATGCAGCCGTAGACCGACAGGTCGGTGTCGTTGAGCAAGGTGTGCGTCAGGCCGTTCTCGTGCTCAACGGTGAACGTGGCATCGGGCACTCCGCAGGCGCGGACGTAACCCTCGCGGCGGAAGCAGTGACGCCACTCGCCACACTCGTCGTTCAGGCCATCAAAGCAGACCCGAACCGTGTAGTTGCCGGGCTCGTCGTAGGTGTGGGTGCCGTCGAGCTCCGAGTCGGTGCCGCCGTCGCCAAAGAACCACTCGGCTCCCTGAACTTCACCGGCGACATCGCTGAACATGGTGCACTTGAGGTCGAAGGGAACCAAGCCGATGGCGATGGTGCCGTCCTGGCCCGGAGAGAGCTCGTGGGAGCATTGGAAGGTCGCAGACGGTCCGTACAACGACTCCATGTTCTGGATGTCGAGCGCGTTCGGCGTGCTCTGTGCGTCGCTGCACGAGCCGTTCGGGTCCGTCCAGTTCATGGTCGCTTCGAGCCGGATCGGCTCGTTGCATGGTCCGCCGCCCTTGCCAGGGTCTTCGCAGGTATGGTCCATGCCGAGTGAATGGCCAATTTCGTGCACCGCGATGGCGTGGAAGGAGTGTTCGCCGGTACAGGTGCCATCGGCGATCTGATCTTCGGTCGCGTAGTCGACGTTGTTGTTCCACACGATGTCCGCGTCGATGATGCGGGTGTATGTGCGGCCGTTCTTGATGAACAGTGGCTGTCCGGCGAAGATCGGCCAGTTGCGAGTCGCGGCGAGTACGCCGGGAGCCTGGCTGTCGCCTGGATCATCGAAGGTGTGCTTGTTGTGGTAGTCCTGGTTGTAGGACCCGTTGATCTCGGAGTAGCCGCCGAACCCAAAGGACAAGCCGGCGCACTGGGCCGAGTCGACCCAAGTCTGGTAGGCACGCTCGAGCGCAGGCTGCGTGTAGTCCTCGGGCAGCGAGTCCTCGACATAGGTGCTCTGCTCCCACTGGAGCGGGAACTCGTCGGCGGACCAGGCATCACCGATGTGGTCTTGGGCGCTGGCGTTGAACGCAGCCATTGCAAGCAGGGCGATCATCGGTGGATCCTCCGACGGTCGATGCTGTTGATGCGGGTCAACTCGGTGGGGCTGATGCCGGGAATGGGCTGGCCGTCCCAGCCGGTCTGCAGTCGGGTCTCGACGACGTTGAGCAGATCTTCAAGGTAGATGCGGTGCTCCATGTCGGGTGCGGGAATGAAGCGGTGGTCGTAGACGTCACTCTGTCGTGGCAGATAGTTCTGCGCGATCGGGCGCACATCACCGGGAGCCCGGCGGATCGTGAACTTGCCCCGGAACATCTCGACGGGAGTCCAGCGCGTGCCGAACTTGATGGAAGCGAGGAAGACCACGACCTTCTCGCCTTCTGAGAAGCGGGCTGCCGAATAGACCGCGACTTCCTGGTCGCCAATGCGGCCACCTTGGGTGTCGATGATGATCTCGCTCGGAGTGTCTGGGCCCTTGTAGGTCGTGTCGACCGCAAGCTTGGCGCGCGTCCAGATCATGTCGTCTTCGTCGAACTCGACCCAGACCTCGGTGATCGTGCCTTTGAGCACGTACGTGCTGGCGTCAACGAGCTGTTCTTGGGAAAGATTCGCGAGCGTTGTGGCTTCGGCCGTGGGCGCGAGTACGGCCCCGGTGGCGAGCAACATGCAGAGGATGGCGGATTTGAGCATCATGGAGAGACTCCCTCCTGCGAGAGCGGGCGCATTGATGACGCGTCGAGATGGATTCGTCAACAACGCTTTGGTCACAGATATCCTCGATCTTGCGTTGGATGGCGTCGGAATCAGGGTCACAGCACTCCGTCAACAAACCTTTCACATCTCAAACGCTCGATTTGTTGACTGGATGCCCCGTGAGAGGGTACTTCTGCGCCTTCTCATAGAAACCACTCGTTCGAGTGGTCATCTGTGGGAGAAACCGCAACAAAGGCCGCCCGACGGCCTTGGGGCACCCGGAAATGATGCGATTCCGACTTTCCCTCACTCAATTCTTTGTTCTGCTTTCAGTGCTGAGTGCGCTGTTTACTGCGGTCCCCGCCTTGGCGATGACCACGGGAGAGATCAAGGGCTACCTCATCGACGAAGAGGATGGCCTGCCCATCCCCGAAGTCGCGGTGACGATCACGTCCGAGAACCTCATCGGCGGTGCGCAACAGCGCCTGACCGACGAGGACGGCGAGTTCTTCTTCGTCGGCCTGCCTCCGGGCGAGTACGACGTGACCGCCGAGAAGGCCGGCTTCGAGCGAATCACCTACTCGGGTGTCGTTGTGCTCGTGGGCCAGACCTACCGAATGGACGTCACGCTGCCACTCGAAGGCACGACCGACGAGATCGTTGTTGAGTCCAAGCGCAAGGCCGTCGACGTCGAGAACACGACGCGAGGCGAAGTGCTGACCAAAGAGTTCCTGCAGCGCATCCCCGCAGGCCGCTCCTACCAATCGGCAATCCAGATGGTCGCCGGTGTTGGCCCCGGCAACGGTGGCAACCCGAACATGGCCGGCGCCGCCTACAACGAGAACACCTACATGTTGGACGGTGCCACGATCACCGACCCCGTGACCGGCACCTTCTCGCTCAACTTCAACTACGACGCCATCCAGCAAATCGAAGTGCTGCTCGGCGGCTACATGCCCGAATACGGCATCAGCCTCGGCGGCGTGGTCAACCTGGTCACCGAGTCGGGCACCAACAACCTCGAGTTCGACTCCAGCGTCTTCTACGACAACAGCAACTGGCGCCCACGCATGGACGCTCGCTACACCGCAGACGGCTTCCAGCTCGCGCCCACCGGCTACGACTCCTCCAGCACCGCGGTTCGCATCTCGGCCAAGCTGTCGGGTCCGATCATCCGTGACCGCGCTTGGTTCATCCTGTCCTACCAGCACACACGCACGCTCAACCAGAGCGTTGGCATTGACCTGCCGCGTGACTTCGACGCCCACTATGTCTTGGGCAAGCTGACGGTTCAGCCGAACGCTGAACACCGCATCACCACCTTTGTGCAGCTCGACCCGACGGTCATCGACAACCTCTCCCAGGGCAACCCCTTCATCAAGCCCGAAGCCCAGGATCGCCAGAGTCAGGGCGGCTACGTCGCGACCGGTCGCTGGCGCTGGTTCCTGTCTCCCGACGCAAACGTCGACACCCAAGTGGTCATCCAGAAGAGCTTCATCGAAGCTGGCGGCGTGCCCTGCACCCACTCTGGCAGCGGCTACCACCCCTGCGAGCCCGGCGAGGCCGAGGGCAACGAGGACTGGGAGACCCCAGGTCGCGTTGGCATCAGCGGCGCATACGACAGCGTCAACTTCGGCTTCTTCTACTTCGACGACCGCTTCCGCTACCAGGCCAACAGCAAGCTGTCGATCCTCTCGGTCGAAGACCCCCTCGGCGGTACCCACGACCTGAAGTTCGGCGTCGAGGCCGTGCAGAACGTCTGGGACCAGATTCAGGGCTACAGCGGCAACACGCTCTACTACGACCTGAACGAAGTCGCCTTCGACCCCAACACCTTCCAGAACTACTACTGGCTCGAGATCACCGGACCCATCAAGTTCCGCACCTCGATGAGCCAGTGGAACGTGTTCGCACAGGACGAGTGGAAGCCCAGCAAGAACGTCACCATCAAGGGTGGCCTGCGCTTCGACAATGCCGTCGTGCGCAACGACCTGGGCGATCCGGTCATCACCGGCAAGCTGCTGGGACCGCGCCTGTACGTCGCATGGGACCCCTTTGGAAAGCAGAAGACCAAGTTCTCGGGTGGTTTCGGCCGCTTCAACGACACCGGTCGTCTGGCCGTTGGCTCCTACGTCAGCGCCGCAGGCTTCGGCTCCAAGCTGTTCCTCGGTGAGTTCTTCCAAGACGGACAGGGTCAGGGCTTCAACAACACCCAAGACCTGATGTACGACCTCGGTCCGAGCGTCAACAACAACGTCTCGCACGACAAGATCCGCATGCCACGCGCCGACGAGGCCCTGTTCATGTTCCAGCAAGAGCTGGTCGAGGACGTGGCACTCGGCGTCAACCTGACGGGCAAGTTCACGCGCAACATGTACGAGCAGGAAGAGCTCAACCTGATCTACGACCAGGACGGCTCAACCATTATCGGCAGCCGCTTCGGCGACCAGTTCTACAACATCGGCCGCCTGCGCACGCCGAACCTCGCCCTTCGCGACTACTACCAAGCCGACGTCTACGTAGACAAGGTCATGTCCAAGCGGTGGTTCGCACGCCTCACCTACAGCTACACGCAGTCGGTCGGCACCAGCGGCTCGGCACTGTCCGGCTCGTTCCTGAACGACCCGCAGACGCAGTACAACTACGGCCCCATGGCCACCGACCTGCGGCACGTCGTCAAGAGCTACGCCAGCTGGGAGCTGCCCACTGACCCATGACAGCAGGTCATCGGTGCCAGCTTCACGTACTGGTCGGGGGCCCCCCTCGAGCGTCGCTACTACAACGACTACAACCAGAACTACGGCTCACTCCGCATCCGCGACCGTGGCATCTACCACCGCTTCCCGGACAGCTGGACCCTGAACGTCCAGATTCAGCAGGAGTTCGATGTTCGCAAGGGCAAGATCATCGCCCAGATCACCGCCGAGAACATCACCAACAACAGGGCTCCAGAGGCCCTGTCGGCAAACTTCTATCGTGAAAACCGCTTGTTCGCGCTGTCGCGCCAGTCGCCCTTCGGCGTCACGCTCGGCATCCGGTACATCTTCTAAGGAGGGCATGATGATGACTCGAATCGCACTGATCAGCCTTGCTCTCACCGCCATCAGCGGTTGCGCCTACACCGATGACATCGAGACCACGAACCTTCGTGGCAAGGTGGTCATTCCGCGTGAAGCCGCAACCCGCACGATGTTCGCGGCCGACGGAACCACCGAGGAAGTCACCGACTCCCGCTTGATCGGACCGGTCTACCTCGGCCTGTTCCCGTCCATCCAAGAGGGACTCGTCGAGTACCCCCACCCCGAGATTGGACCCATCTTCCAGACCGGCGTGCCCGGCGATGCCTACCCCTACGGCGGCACCACCATCGGCGACTTCCGCTTTGCCTGTGTCGAGTTCTTGGCCTGCAAGGTCTCTAGTGGTCGCTTCACCGACTTCGACGACCTGCTCGGGTGGTTCAACACGCGGCTTCAGATCGAGGTGAACGACGCCTCTGGGGCTCCGATCGAGACCGGCGAGTACATCCGCCAGACTTGCTACGAGATGCTCAACTACACCACGGACGACGAGATTCGCCTCACCGCCCGTGACGAGAACGAAGACGGCATCATCGACGAGAAGGACCTCGACTTCCAAGAGAACGCAGACGGCGACTTCGAAGCCGACTTCACGATCTGGCAGCAAGAGTTCTTCAAGGACGAAGAAACCGGCCAGGGCTTCAGCCTCTGGGGCTGGATGGACAGCCCGTCCGAAGACAGCTTCCGCTTCTCGACCTGTGACCAGAACCAAGGCCAGCGCGAGACCGAATACGCCGCGGACTTCCGCGGAGGACGACAGTTCACGAACCTGCTCAATCAACCGTCTCAGTACATCGGCGGCGGAGACTGGACAGTCTCTGGCGACGATGGCGAAGGCAACGTGGGCTGGCACGTGTACGAGAGCACCGACGATGTTGTGGTCATCCGGCTCGACAACATGGTGGAGAACTAAGCCATGCGCATCACGATGCTTTCCTTCGCCATGCTGACCGCGGTTGGCTGCGACTACTCCGGCGACTTCTTGTTCGCTGGCGCCATCGACGGCGTGCGCGGTGTCGATCACCTCGACACCCTGACACCTGCCACCATCGAGAGCGACGCCGATATCGACGGTGCCGCCATCTTCGGTGAGATCGGACCGACAGGCACCGCTGCCAAGGGCGGCGTGACCTTCACGTTCCGCGGCACCGGCGACCACGTCTGCGTCTTCGTCGACCCCGAGGCCGTCTTCTGGAATCAGAGTGTGTCCACACGCACTCCGACGCCTCAGTACGCCTACCCCGACAACGTGTTCGACGATGGCGACCTGGACCTGTACGCCGGCTTCGCCACGTACTACAACGGCACCCCCGCGACCGAAGAGAGCGGCGGCGAGATCGGCGACTTCCGCGTGCGCTACCAAGATGGCCTGCAAGAAGAGGTCAGCATCGCGCTGTCCGAGTGCGTCATCTCCAGCTCCATCGACGACAGCGGCGCACACGCTGGTCGAGGAAGCCCCGAGTACTGCACCCTTCGCAATACCCAGCCCGGCGTGTCCTACTTGGTCCTGATGGAGACCTGGAGCACCCCGCTGGATGACGACCGCCTAGGCTATGGTTTGCTGCTTGCCCACGGTACCTGCGCAGACATGCTCAACGCCGTCACCGCCAGCAACGACGAGTGCGTGCTGCGCGGCGAGACCATCGACCCGAGCACGGGCGAGGCCTACCCCAACAGCTACGAGTTCGAGGACCACTTCTGCAGCCGGGCGCCCATGGGCGACTACTGCGAAGCCGAACGGGCTGCCCAGCGCGGCAACCCCAACTACTGCGAGAACCAGCACTGCTTCTGCGGCGACCCCGCAGACACTCCGAGCGGCGGCAGCTTCTAGGAAGGCGGTGCGCTTGCCAACGCGAGCGCTTCGTCCAACGTCGTGACCTGACCGTCGAGCTGTGCCCTGTACACACGCTTGAGCAGCTGACCC
>CAYYHT010000011.1:0-27616 GCA_964471355.1 uncultured Enterobacteriaceae bacterium | reverse complement strand
GCGCACCTGCTTCGGGAGCAGGGGGCCGGAGGTTCGAATCCTCTCACCCCGACCACGACAAAGTAAGCCGCCCACCTTGGTTTTGCCTCGGTGGGCGTCTTCATTTCTGGTGGCTGCCAGAGTGCACGAAGCTGCACGAGGTTGCACCCCGATGTCGGATGAGCCTTCCAGGTGGGCATAGTCCGCGTGGACATAGGAACTCACCACAAGGGTCCGACGCCTATGCAAAGGGAATCGAGAGGCTTCCGTCCCCTGCCTCCGCCTGCCCGGCGCGCAGGAGTCCGGTTCACATATCGAGCCCGTGACGCCTAAGCCGATCGCGGTCGGCGGGTCCGCGTCATCGCGATACCAATGCTCCTATGAGGAGGGTCCATGTCAGTCGATACACAGCCTACCGAGCCCTTTTCCGCGCTTGCTGAGGCCCTCTGCTCGGTGAACCACGCAGGCAGCTTCTGCGCAGGGGGACGCCACCGCAGGTCGCCGCCGCGTCTCGATATCCTGGGCTTCGGGGACGTCTCGCTTCCCTTCACACCAAGGACGAAGGCGGCCCTGCAGAAGCATTCCGATCCGGCCCCTTATGGCCGGGGCCAGGAGACCTTGGTGGACGCCGAGGTCCGAAGTTGCCGCCAGATCGAGGCCACGCGGATCCGCCTCGATCCAGACTGGAGCGACACCCTCGAGGAAATCGCAGCGCTGGCCGCTGAGGGCCTGGGCACCGCCGGCAAGGTCGAGGCGCGGCTGTACAAGCTCCTTCTCTATGGTCCTGGTGACTTCTTCCTCCCGCACCGTGACTCGGAGAAAGAGCCCGGGATGTTCGGAACCCTCGTCATCGCCCTACCCTCCACATTCCAGGGCGGCGAGCTCGTTGTGGAGCACGATGAGCAGCAGCATACACTGTCCATGCAGGCTCTGTCGGGGGCCGAGGTGGCCTGGGCGGCCTTCTACTCCGACTGCCGTCACGAGCTGCGTCCCGTCACGACAGGCGTGCGTGCAGTCCTCGTCTACAATCTGGTCCGTGCTCGCGGTACGACTCCTCCCGTCCCATCAGGACGGGATGTGGACCGAGTCGAGGCTGAACTGTGTCGGTGGGTCGCCCGGGGCACACCGCCGAAGCTGTGCTCGGTGATGAGCCACAGCTATTCCCGCGCGGAGCTTTCCTGGGAAGCCCTCAAGGGGAAGGACAAGGCACGCGCGATCGCGCTGCGCACCGCCGCCGGACGCCTCGGCTTCGAGGCCTACCTCGCGATGATCCACATCGAGGAGTCCTGGAGCGCAGAGCAACTCCACCCAACCGGCGGCTACTGGGGCCGACGCCGATGGCATCACTATGACGCGGATCCCGAGCCGTCCGAGGTCGATCTCATCGAGCTACACGAAAGCACACGTGTGATCCGCTGGGCGGACACCAGCGAGACAGGCGATCACCCGCTGCCCTTCGGGGACGAAGAGCTTTGCCCACCGGGCATCCTCGACGAGGAGGACCCAGACGAGTTCCACTACCACGAGGCCACCGGCAACGAAGGGGCCACGGTGGAGCGTACCTACCTTCGCGCAGCCGTGATCACCTGGCCGCTCGCCCACGAGGTAGATGTGCTCGCACAGATGGGCGCGGAAGCTCTCCTCGAGGCACTCGCCAGCCAACGGGCCGGGGACAGCCAAATCGCAGCGATCGCTCGGGCGACCGCCGCAGAGCTGGCCCATCCAAGCACGGAGGTGGATCTGCTCACCCGGTTCTTCCGCGAGCTTGAGCGCCTCGATGACAGCGCAGCGCGGCGCCACTGGTTCGACATCGGTCCAGCCAAGCAGGGCACTCGCGTCAAGGCTGCGACGGTCGTTAGCGAGTCTCTGGCGCACCTCGACGCCGACGACGCGGGTGAACAGCTGCGACGGATCGTGCTCGCGAATGGCCAGCGTAAGCTCGACGCCACAGCAGCCCTACTCGCGCTCGCGCCGTCGCACGATCGGGTGGCGATGGCAGCCGAGGCCGTGCTGGACGCGCGGCCCGCATACAAATGGCAGGCCCGCCACCGGTTCGATCCCTCCGTCCTGGCAGAGCTTGTCATGTACGCTCTGCGCATCCCGAACGGCGCCGCGTCCGCAGGGCTGTTTCGTCGGGTTCTCGCCCGCCCCGATGACTTCGACTTCGACCGTACGGTACTCCCTACCGTGCTCCGGGTGGCCGACCGATTAGCCAGTGCCGAAGCGCTTGCACCCTGGGCGGCATTCTGTGTGGTTGAGCTCGTGGCTCGGCTGCGCGTCCGCCTCAGCCAGCCGTCCAATCTCTCACGATCCCCCGCAGAGAGCTGCGACTGCGCACTCTGTTCCGAACTCTCCGCCTTCCTCATCGCCCCGAACCGATCCGAGTGGGTGCTCGGCGTTCGCCAGGAGCGGCGGCAGCATGTCGAGAGCACTATCCGGAGGGAGCGCCTCGACGTAGCCTGCGAGACCGTCCGGCGTGGAAGCCCACACAAGCTCCGCTGCACCAAGACCACAGCGAGCTACGAGGCCAAGTTCGCCCAGCGACAGCTCGAGCAGCGCGCTCTCGCGACACTCGGGCAGGCCAACCTGCTCAAGCTCCCCGATGCCGATCGCAAGCAGCGCCTGCACGAGCTTGGCGCAATCGCCTCTGTTCCGAATACCTCCGGCGCAGAGATAGCAAGGACCGACCAGGTCGATCTATGGCGCGACGACCTGCAGCGACCTCCAACATCCGACGGTGCCACACGTCGACTCCTGCGTTAGGGCACCCCAACCGACTGAGTGCTGCACTTTGGCAACGTGTCGCGCATGAAAGCTGCATCACACCGATTCGGCCGACATCACGGCCGAAGCGCTGACCTACCTGGAAGAGCTGTTCGGCACGGAACTGAGCGCGCGCACACGGCTCGCGGTGGAGGCGCTCACCGGCTTCAAGGAAGCGACAGCGGTATCCGCGTCATGTGTCTCCCTCGCCCATGCGCTACAGACTCGCGCGGGGGGAGGATAACCGCGACGCCAGCAGAGAGGTTTCGCAACCGGCGCCGAGTGAACGGACACCGATCTACAACGGCATCAGCTCAGACCCGACCACGGCGACGACCGGCGGCACCACGGCTGCCGCGTTCAAGAGGTTCGCCACATCCTGAAGCTGGGACGGCGACGGGTTCCACCGATGGTGCAGGCGAGTGTCTCGCCTAGCCAAATGCGTGTCGAGTTCCTCGACGTTCTCCGGGCGAACCAGCGCGTCGAAATCGAGGACTCGCATGGCCAGGTTGACGGCTTCATCCTGATGTTCGGGGTCGCATAAACCAGCCTGGGTAATTTTGAAACGGGGGCAAATCACCCGTTGGACCCGCAGAGCCCGGCGACCCTGAATCTCGACAATGACTTCGACCACATGCACAGCGTCGGCGTACTCCGGCAGAGCCTCATGGCCGTCTAGGAAGCGGTTCATACGCGCGGCTGGGAACCGCATCATGGGGCGGGACGGCGACGCGACGAAGTACCAGATGGTAATTCCCAGGTAAGCCTCCACCGCCAGCCTACCACTTCACTGCAAAATTTCGGCACGGGCGCTGCCACTCGGACGCCGCTCACAGATGTGATTGGGACCGGCCGTCGGCCGCGATCGCTCCGTTAGTCCCGACACGACACGAGGTGCCAAATGGCCAAGCTGAAGAAGCTACCAAGAGCGGGACACTGGGAGGTCGATCTGGTCTCCATGCCCGAGGTTCAGATCCACGACGTAGTCCTGGTCGGCATGCTGATGGTGGTCGAGCGTCCGGATGGTGTGGTGCGATATGCGGCCCCCGTCGAGCTCGGCGCCGATATCGGAGCGATGCTTGTTGTGGCCGCCACAGAGCCGATTCCACCGCAGGCTCGAGCACGCCCACGCACCATTCGCTGCCGACAGGCCATGAAGGCCTCACTGTCCAGCGCCGCAGCTTCTCTTGGCGCGAAGCTGTTGATCACCGACGATCTGCCTGCGATCGATGAGTTCGCCGACTCGTTGCGCGGCCACATGTCCGCCGGTCCGGCCTGGCTCCCAGAGGAAGACGGCCCGTGGCGCACCGCAATGATGGAGTTCGTGGAGGCAGCACCCTGGCGTGCGCTGTCCGATGCTGTCCTGTTCCAGTTCACGGGTGGCTCGAACACTCTGCAGAACACCGTGGGCATTGTGCTCGGTCTCGCCGGTGAACAACATGGGTTCGTGCTGTACCCGTGCAAACAGGACTATGAGAACTTCTACCGCGCAGCACGCAGTGGTCCTGGGGTGCTCGCCGCCGACTGGTCCTGTTGGTGCGCTCATTTGGACTTCGCCGAAGACCTCGCCCCGGCACACGTCGCCCAAGCTCGCCGCAGTGGCTTGGTCCGCCAGGGATTCGTGCTTCAAGTCTTCGCGATGACTCCAGACGGTGCACGCCCACTACAGCCGCATGAGGAACGCGCTTGCGTCGTGGCGCTCCAGGGCATGCTGGGCGCATGGAAGGCGAAGGGCGAGCGGCTGGAGTACGAGCCCTCCTCTATAGCAGTGCGCACAATCGACGGCCCGGTGACAGTGCAGACGCATCCAGGTGGCGCTGCAGTCTCACAAGACAAGCCCGTCATCCTCGACGTCGAGCACCTCGCTGTGCTCACCAAGACCCAGTACGACGGTGTCGAGCAGCCCACGCTGGTCTTGAAGATGGCGAAACGCGATGCCGTCCGGCTAAGCACCCTGGTCGAAGGCGTTGACGGATTGACACTGGAGCCCACTGGGCACGGAGAGCTCGACGTCGTCGCGTGGGTTGGTCGCCATCGGCTCGGTGTGATCACCCGCGTAGGCCACAACGACCGACTCTGGGAGCCATGGAAAGAGGCTGGCGAAGGTCTGCTGGTGATCACCGCCGGAGGCGCGAAGCGTCGGCGCCTTCGTCCACAGGATACCGTGTCCATCCATAGCGTGGGCTTTGAGCAGCCACCAGAAGAGGCCGATCGGGAGGGCATGTTCGACTCGAGCTGGCTCGACGGCGCAAGCTGGGAAGGCCCGGCCGAGACATGGCCCAAGGCCTCGACCGTCTTGTTGGCCTTTGCCGAGCCCCTCGGCCTTCTACAGCTGCCACCCGAGGCCGTCGAACAGGTCGCTATGATCGCCTGCACCGTCTGGACCGCGGTGGTGATGGCCGACAACGCCGGAGACTCCACCTTTCTCGACGACGTGCGGCGGAGTGCTGCCAGCGACCCGAGCACGTCTGCCGTGTTCGAGATGTTGATCGGGCGCAAGCGCCAGGAATTCCCGCAGGACACTCGAATCATGATGCTGAACTCGGTCGCCCGAGGTCAAGAGCGCGTCGACGTCAACGTGAGCTGGCGGTTGGCATAAGACTAAGTGCCTCCCGACTCGTAGAAGGTCCGCGCGCATGCAGGGCGAAATGTTGGTTACGCGGGAACCGGAGTACGCACCAGTGTCCGACGAAACCTCCCCTACCTGGCTGACTCCGCGCATCCGTTCCCTGGGGCAGCGTCCTGATCAGGAGATCGCCGAAGCGCTCGGGGTGTCCCGCAACACGGTCTATCAGCAGCGCTACAGGCGCGGCATTCCACGATTCGGAACGAAGATCGAGTAGAACCGGCTTCCGATGCCACCAGAAAGGGCGGCTACGGCCGCGAAAGCCAATAGCCGGGACGCCGCTTAGAGTGGGCGACCGCAACGACCTCGACCTCGTCACCCACCGTGAAGAACAGGGTGTAGGGAAACCTGGCAAGCCGCGTCTTGCGGTACCGCTCATTCTCGGGCCACCGCTCAAAGCTCTCCGGTCTCTGGCCGAGGTCGAACAGGGTCGAGTCGAGTTCAGCGAAGAACTCCATTCCGAGCCCCGGTCGCTGCTGTTCGTACCAGCTAACCGCATCTCGGGCCTCGGCTTCCGCGGCGGGAAGCAGTCGCACCAACATCATCTGCCGGCGAGTTCCGCCAGGATATCCGCACGGACTTCACTCCAGGGGCGTCCCCGGTCACCGGTGCGATTGGCTTCAGACACCCTCCGGTCGAGCTCCGCGGACCATGCATCTGCCCATTCGCGGTCAACCGTCCCATCGACACTGTCGATCAGCTCGGAAGCAAGCTGGAGACGCTCCCTCGGGTCGAGGGCCAACGCCTGCTGCGCGAGCTCGTGGAATGTCTTGCTCATGCCAAGAACATAGCGACGAATGACCGGCTCGGCCAGAACAACGGCCTGGAATCCCAGACAACCAGACCAGTCCGGACAGCCTCATGTCTATGCCCCCCCCTATGCCCACATCACCCGCCATCCTCCTGCATCTCCATGCACCTCGCGACCGCCAAAGCGCAACCCTGACACCATCGAACATGCTCCAGCACCTCCTCGATCGGCCTCGGGAGCAGGGGGCCGGAGGTTCGAATCCTCTCACCCCGACCACAACGATAGTCCGCCGCCCGCCTCGCAAATCCGCGAGGCGGGCGGTGCTTTCTCAGGCAGAGCCGAAATGCATCGAGATGCACGACGAGGCACCGAGATGGCGGGAAGTGCCGTCCTGGTGGGCATAGTCTGCCTGGACATAGGTGCCAGTAATGAGTGCCTCGACACCCCTCCAAAGCGGTTCGAAGCTGCTCCGGCCGCCTGCGTGATGCGGAGGAGGCCGGTGTCCCGACTCAGGAACGATTCCGTCGCCACCGAAGCAGCCGACGCAGAAGTCGAGCACGGCGTCGAGCACATTGAAGAAGCCGAGTGTCACGGCGACGGCAACGGCGGCCATCGAAGCGATGAGGACCAGCAGCGCGATGACCAGCGCGCACAGGAAGCCGATGCGGGCAGCGAAGATCTTCGGTGCCTTGACCGATGCGACGGCATCGCCTGAAGTCCGCCGACTTTCTTTGGGAAAGTTGTGCATGCGCCCCAGTGGCCATAGGGCTCGTCGAATGCATGGACCTGACCTCGCCCAGCTGCCCCAAGCCCAACGCTCGCTCGTCGAGCTGCTCGCCGCTGCGCAGGACAACCTGAGTGCCGGCACCCTCGCCCGGGCGCTGAAGCAGCTGAAGGTGACCATCGATGGCAAGCCGCCCAGCAAGGCGCGCATCGAAGCGCTCGGGCCGCCCCTCGAAGCGCAGGAACTGCTGGTGTTCTTCCGCAACTTCCAACTCGACCCGAACTACGCCGAGGCGATCTGCCGGCGGCTGATCCGAGAGGGGCGCTTCGAGCGGTTGGCTGCCACCGTCGATCGGGTCCAGCCAGTCCAGGTGCCCAAATACCACTGGGAGTATCCGCGACAGGGGTCAGTGCTTCGCGAGCTGCGGCGGGCTCTCGTGGCTGCCGATGCGGACGCCATCCGCGACAACCTCCAGCTCCACGCGAAGTACTGGGGCGCCCCCGACCTCACCGATTGGTTCACGCGCCCGGTCGACCTCGATGGGATCTCCCAACTCCCCGGCGAGTTCCGCTCCCAAGTGCTGCTCCAGATCTCGGACCTTCGCTTCTTCGGCGAGGTCGCCGACCCCATCGCCGAGCTCGCCATTGCGTTCGCGGCCGAGACCCCAACCCCCCTCTCGCTATCCGTCGCCGCCCGCGAGCAGCTCCTCCGGGGCCGCACGACCGAGGCCGCCAGATTGCTCGAGGGACGGTCGCTGTGGATGCCCGATTTTCTTCGTGGCTGGCTGCACCTCCAGCGGGGCGAGCTCAAAGCCTCCGTCAAGGCCTATGCCAAGGGCCTCGCCACGCTGCGCAAGCAGACCCGCACCCGCGATGTCCACCCAGGAGGCCCCGAGGGGCTGTTCCTGCCCCTGGCCTACCTGCTCGATGGCACGAAGACCCGCATGAAGCAGGCGCGCTCCCTGCTCGACAAGATCCACTACAACGCCGATCTCGACTACGAGGGACTCCCGCCAGAGCGTGCCCTGCAGGCACTCCACGCCTTTTTCATCGGGCAACCGATCGCCATTGATGCCGACCCCCTCCACCCAGTCAGCGTGCTCATCACCGCCCTGCAAGCGCGATGGGCCGACAAGTCCCTCCCGGCGTCCATGCCCGCAGCCATCGCTCAGGCCGATCAGCTCGGCTGGACCTGGGTCGCCGGTGAGCTTCGTTCGCTCCAGCAGGCAGACCCCAGTCTGTCCACCGGGGTGGCGCTGTGGACGCACCGGCAGGTGGTGCCCCAGTGGGAGCGCCGTCTCGATCGGCTCGAGCAGCTCGCCCCCAAACCTGGGACGGGCACCGCCCCCTCTGAACCCAAGCAGCGCATCGCGTGGTTGCTGAACGTGTACGGCGACGACATCCACCTCGAGGCGCGGGACCAAAAACGCACCCGTAAGGGATGGTCGGTCGGGCGAAAGATCGGCAACAAGCGCCTGCAACAAGCGGCGAAGATCGAGGCGATGACCCCCGCCGATCTGCGCATCGCGGCGACGCTCAGAAGCGAGGAGTACGGGGGCTGGAGGCGGTACCGCGAGGTGTACTACGAGTGGGACACGCCGCGCACTTGGGCCGCGATGGCCGGCCACCCGCACCTGTTCCTGCTCGACGACCCGACAACCCGGGTCGAGGTCGTGGCGCGCAAGCCGCAAGTCCAGGTCCGGAGCGAAGCGGTAGGTCTCCGGCTGACGATGTCGCCGCCGTTCGAAGGCCAGCGCGTCATCGTCGAACTCACCCGGCACGCGAACTACGACGTCACGGTCTTCGACGACGCGGCGGTCCACCTCGCGCGGTCCCTCGACGCAGGGCTGCTGGTCCCCGACGCAGGCAAGGAGCGTGTCGGGGCTCTGCTGGCGCGACTGGCCTCCGACTACGAGGTCGAAGATGAGGCCATGGCCACCCAGGCCATCGATGTGGAGGCCGATCCGCGACCAATCGCCCGTCTGGCCCCACACGGACACGGCGTCTGCTTGTCCATCGCTGTGCGACCCAGCGGTCCGGACGGCCCGATCGCGGCCCCAGGCGAAGGGACGACTACCCTGCTCGGCCGCCACGGCACCGCCCTCCGCCGGACCGTGCGCGACCTGGTCGAGGAGAACCGCCTGGCCAACGAGTTGTTGGGCGCACTGCCCTCGCTGCGACGCGCCGACTCGGACAGCTCTTCCTACCTGCTGCCGGACACCGAGGCGGCCCTGGAGCTGCTGGTCGAGCTGCAGGCGCTGGGGGATGCCGTGGCCATCGAGTGGCCAGAGGGCGAGACCTTGCGGCTCCGGCGCGAGGTGTCGGGCAAGTTCCTGTCGCTGTCGGTGAAGGGCTCCGACCAGTGGTTCGAGGCCAGCGGTAAGCTCGAGGTCGACGATGGCCTGGTGCTGCAGCTCGGGGATCTGATCGAGATGGCCCGCCATCGCCGGGGGCGCTTCATCCAGCTCGAGGACGGCCAGTTCCTGGCCCTGACCGCCCAGCTCCAGCGACGGCTCAACGCCCTCGCGCGCGTGGGCTCCGCGAAGAGAGACGGAGTGGCAGTCCATCGCCTGGCCAGTCCGGTCCTGGACGCGCTGCTGGAGGAGGCGGGTACGACGCGTCGGAACAAGGCCTACAAGCGGCACAGCGAGGCGCTGGCCGACCTGGCGACCGTCGATCCGCCCGCCACGCTCCAGGCCGAGCTGCGGCCCTACCAGCACGAGGGCTTCGCCTGGCTGGCCCGACTGGCCGCGATCGGCGCCGGGGGCTGCCTGGCGGACGACATGGGCCTGGGAAAGACGGTGCAGGCGCTCGGCCTACTGCTGCACCGGATGGCGGCCGGACCCGCGGTGGTCGTGGCGCCCACGTCGGTGTGCGGAACCTGGCTGGAGCAGGCGTGGCGCTTTGCACCGACACTCGCGGTGACGCGGTTCGGAAGCGGTGACCGCGCGGCACAGGTGGCACAGGCCGGACCTGGAGACGTCATCGTCACGAGCTATGGGCTGCTGCAGTCGGAGTCCGAGCTGTTCGCCAGCCGGTCGTGGGCGACACTCGTGCTCGACGAGGCCCAGGCGATCAAGAACGCTGACACCCAGCGGCACAAGGCGGCGACCGCCCTCAGCGCCCAGGTTCGACTGGCCACCACCGGCACACCGATCGAAAACCACCTGGGCGAGCTGTGGTCGCTGTTCTCCTTCCTCAACCCGGGTCTGCTCGGCAGCGAGGCGCGCTTTCGAGAGCGCTTCGCCACGCCAATCGAAGCGGGTGACCGCGACGTGGCCGCCCAGCTCCGTAGACTGGTGCTGCCGTTCATCCTGCGTCGCACCAAGAGTGCGGTGCTCCAGGACCTGCCCGCCAAGACCGAGATCACGGTGGAGGTGGATCTAACACCGAACGAGGCGGCCTTCTACGAGGCGCTGCGGCAGCGCGCAGTCGCGGACCTCGACGCGGTCGATGGCCCCAAGACCATGCACATCTTGAGCAAGCTCACCGGGCTGCGCCAGGCTTGCTGCAGCCCGCGGCTGGTGGGCGGACCCGATGCGCCGCAGGGCTCCAAGCTGCGCGTGTTCGGCGCTATCGTGGAGCAGCTGCGTTCCAACCGCCACCGGGCCCTGGTGTTCTCCCAGTTCGTGCGGCACCTCGGCATCCTGCGGACGTGGCTCGACGAACAGCAGGTGCCCTACCTGTACCTGGACGGAAGCACACCGGCCAAGGAGCGCGACCGCCTCGTAGCTGCCTTCCAACAGGGCGAGGGCGACCTGTTTCTCATCAGCCTGCGGGCCGGAGGCTCCGGACTGAACCTGACTGCAGCGGACTACGTCGTGCACATGGATCCCTGGTGGAACCCGGCGGTCGAGGACCAGGCGTCCGATCGCGCGCATCGCATCGGACAGACGCGACCAGTCACCGTCTACCGCCTCGTCGCCAAGGGCACGATCGAGGAGAAGATCGTCTCGCTGCATCACACCAAGCGCGACCTATCGGATCAGCTGTTGGCCGGAGCCGAGAGCGCGGCCAAGCTCTCGCCCGAGCAACTCCTGGCGCTGCTCCAGCAGAGCTGAGCACACCCCGAGCGCCCCACGCGCGCCTGCGAGGCCGTCAGGGCGGTTCCGGGACAGCGCTCAAGTGCAGGTACATGGGGAGAGGCTCAGGTCGGTCTCCAAGCGCGCCACTCCGAGTGGCCATCTCTCGGAATCCGAGTCGCTCGTAGAAACCTACCGCGTCAGGCTTTGCATCGACGACCAATCCGACGCACCCCACCGTCCGTGCCATCTCCCGGGCCAAGGCGAAGACGGTGCGTAGGAGCACCTTGCCGACGCCTCGTCCCTGTGAGCCCTGGTCCACTGCCATACGGGCGAGGCGCAGCACCGGCAGTGGGTAGTGAGGGAGCCGACGACGAGCCCCCTCGGGAAGGTCCACGATCTCCACCTGGGAGGCCGCGACGGTCGCGAACCCGAGGATCTCATCATCTACGACGGCCACATAGGTGACACCAACATGGTGTCGGAACTGGTTCTGTCCGGCGTAGCGCAAGAAGAAGCGGTCGAGATCGACGTTTCCCGACCGGAAGCCGGACCGATCGTCACTCGGTCGGAGCAGACGAACCTCAGCCGCCATCTCCAGCGTCCCCCGCGAACAACTCGTGCATTGCGTCCGTCGGCTCGGGCGGATTGTCGATGAGGTCGAGCAGCCACTCGCCGGTCTCGGCGGTCACCACGAGGCGAGGGGGGATGATCACGTCGTGAGGTAGTTCTCGGAGCGCCTGCAGGTGATGGAGCAGCGCCATCTCCACGAGATGACCCTTCTTGACCCCATACGCCTCGACATACTGGTCCAGCGCTCTGCGAGTATCAGGGGAGATGTAGGCTGAGATCTGAGAGTGGGCCATGCGGCCTCCTAGCTTCTACGAAAACGTAGAGTCTGCCGAGGCCCTTGTCAAGCCCGCTCGAGCACCGGATCGAGAATGGGTACGCAATCGACGCCACGCTATGCCCACCCCCTATGCCCTCAATCCCCGCCCTCCCCGTGCATCTCAATGCACCTCGCGACCGCGGATGCGCATTCCAAGCACCCTCTGACATGCTCGAGCACCCCCTCCGCCGCCTTCGGGAGCAGGGGGCCGGAGGTTCGAATCCTCTCACCCCGACCATAAATCGACCTCGTCACGTCAGTGACGGGGTCTTTTTGGTTGGGGTGAGAGGTTCGGACCTCCGGTGGGCGGCGCAGCCGCCTCGGAACGGCGAAGCCGGGCCGCCCCTGAGGGCGAAAGCCCGGAGCGGGCCGTGGGGCGAGGCGAAGCCGAGGCGCGCGGGCGGCGCAGGGACCGTACAGCAGCAGGGGGCCGGAGGTTCGAATCCTCTCACCCCGACCATTGGCATAAGCCACAGCCCGCCTAGGTTTCGACCCAGGCGGGCTGTCTTGCTGAGGGCGCCGAAACGCAAACTGTCTGGCAGTCGTGACTGTGGCGTTGGACCGTGAGCCGATGTGGAGCAGCGGCACCATGTTCCCTCCATATCGCCGATATACTGATTGCTCCAGAGATACGAGCCGGCAAAATCTGGCATTAATATTCCGATATCCCATATGTAGTCTGAAGCCGTTGTAACCTGACAGGATACGTTTTCTGATCGATAGCGTTGTCGGTGGTCGCGTCGTCCGGCATGCTCAGACCATGAGCCGCCGCTCCGCCATCGACGTCTACGCATTTCGGGACCACCGGGCCTTGCTCAGGGCGTACTACGAAGCCAAGAAGGCCGAGGGAAAGGGCTTCTCCTACCGCGCATTCAGCCGTCGCATCGGTGTGAGCAGCCCGAACCACCTCAAGCGCGTCATCGAGGGCGAGCGCAATCTGCCGCCTGAGACGGCGAGCAAGTACGCCGCCGCGATGGGCCTGGAGGACGAGGCGGCTCAGTACTTTCTCGACCTGGTCGCCTTCGGGCAGGCGAAAACGGCTACCGAGCGGTCGCACCACTACGAGCGGCTGCGGGGAGCAAGGGGCTACAAGCGCGCTCAGAAGCTCGATCTGCAGCACGCGACCTATCACGAGCACTGGTACATTCCGGCCATCCGCGAGATGGCTGGGGGAGAGGACTTTCGGGCCGAACCCCGCTGGGTGGCGTCGCGATTGCTGCCGCCCATTACCGTCCGTGAAGCCACCGCTGCACTGCGAACCCTGACCTCGCTCGGCCTGCTTGCAGAGCGTGACGGGCGCCTCGTCCAGGCCGACGCCGTGCTCACCACCGGCGCCGAGACGCGCGGCGTGCACATCGCGAACTACCATCGCGCCATGCTCGAGCGCGCCTCGGCGTCCATCGATCTTGTCCCGGCTGCCGAGCGCGACCTGAGCGCTGTGACCTTCACCGTGCCCGCCGACCACGTCTCCGCACTCAAGGAACGGATCTCCGCGTTCCGTCGCGAGCTGCTGGCCGAGTTCGATCAGACCGGACCTGGAGCCCGCGTGCTGCAGCTCAACCTGCAGCTCTTTCCCCTGACCATCGCCTCCGAGGAGACGCCCTGATGCGGCTCATTGCCCTCACCACGGCTCTGCTGGGGCTCGCCGCCTGCGGCACCGAGACCGGCAACCCGGAGCTCGACATGTTCTCGGCCGCGCGCAGCTCCCAGCCAGACGCGGTCGGCATCGAGGAGGAGGCCTCGACGCTCCGCATCGACGGCGCATGGGTGGCCTTCGGGGACATCCGTGTGGTCCAGTCCGCAGCGTGTGATGGTCCCGGTGGTGCCGAGGCCGACATCGACGGACCGTGGGTCGCCGACCTGCTCGGCGGGCCACCCCAGCTTCTGTCCGTACCGGACGACGAGTATTGCCGGGTCCGTGTCCCCATGGACGCCGTGAGAGCTCCCTTGCCCAGCGGAACCCCCGCCCAGCTCGAAGACGCATCGGTCTTCGTCGAGGGCCAGCTCGCCGACGGTACGCCCTTCGAGCTGGTCAGCCGCCGCGAGCCAGAGCTCGACGTTCGCAGCCGCACCGCTCCCTTCCTGCTCTCCGACAGCCAACAGGCGCTGGTACTCGCGTTCGACATGGCAGTCTGGCTCGATGGTGTCGACCTCTCGGAAGGGGAGCTCGACGGAAGCATGCTCCGCATCGACGAGGGCAACAACGACACCCTCCTCGAGGCCGTCGAGGACAACATCGAACGCTCCCTGGAGCTCTACGAGGATTCGACAGGGCAGGGCGTCGTCGCCGACGGCGACACCCCCCTGGCCACTTCCGGCTGACATCGGCCGAAACCCGACGTCGACGTCGCGAATTCTCGCGGCGCAGGCACCCGTGCACCCAAAGGAGACGACCATGTTCCGCATCACCACCGCCCTCACCCTGCTACTCGCTGCCCCTGGATGTGGTGGCTCCGCTATGGGGCCGCTCGACATCTCGATCCGCATGGCGCAGCCGCCGATCGACCCGGCGGCCCGGTCCGAAGCTCCGGATGCCACAGGCGCGCTCTTCGCCATCGAGTCGGCGAGCGCCGTCGTCCGGCACATTCGCATCGACCTCCCCGAGGAGCTCGATTGCGAGGACATCGAGGACGACGACGATGCCACCTGCGCCGAGGACACGGTCGAGATCACTGGCCCCTTCGAGATCGATCTGGTCACCGGGATCAGCACACCACCGCTGGAGGCCATCGAGCTCCCGCTCGGAGACTGGAAGCGAGTCGATGTCCGCCTAGACGACGGGGAAGGCGACGTCCTGGATGGCAACACTCTGGTGGCTTCGGGTATCGCCAGCCTGGACTCCGGCGACACCCCCTTCGAGCTAGCGCTGAAGTTCAACGAGGACGTGCGCTTCGAGGACCCGGACGGCATTTCGTTCGGCGGCGGGGACGCGGTCCTACTGGGCCTGGACGCGGGTTCCTGGTTCGCCGATGTGCCGCTCGCCGAGTGTGCCGAGGACGAAGATCTCGAGTTCTCGGGTGACACGCTGATGATCGAGGACGGCGACGGCTCTTGCAGCGACGTCGAGAACGCCATCAAGGAAGCGATGAAGCGCTCGGGCGACCTCAGTCGGGATTGAGGCGGGCGAGCGTCGGCCGGGGCGGATCTACCATTCCGCCCGGCTGCGCCCTCTGCGGTCCGAAGAGGCGGCACGCACGAGGAGTAGGTGGACAACTGTTGCCAGTGACGGGCAGCGCCCCTAAGCTGAGTCCGTGAGCAACCGCCTCTTCCGAAACCGCGTCTTCGGCATCCTCGTCGCCCTCCTGCTCATGCCAGGGTGGATAGAGCTGGCCGAGACCATCGAGCACCTGATGCACGATGGGCACCTGCCCCACAGCGAGGCGCACGCGGACTCTGACGACGAGGTCGCCCACGAGGGAGACGAGCACGGCTGCACGCAGATGGTTCACCACTGCCAGTGCCACACCTCGAGTCCTGCCCTGGTCGCCGACGCGGAGCCCGAGCATGACGCCGAGAACGCCGTTGATGCCCCGGGCCAAGCCGTCGATCTGACCCGAATCCCGACATCGTGGGCGCAGGCGCCTCCGACCCGTCCCCCCATCGCCTGAGAACGAACCGGTAGCAGCACCGCTGGCCCCGTAGGCCCGCAGTGCGCCCTCTTTCTCGTTCCTCACAGGCAACCACTCCATGACTCCCAACCCTTCGGGGTGGGGCGCTGTCTTCCTCCTGTTCGGACTTCTGACCGTCGCATCTGCGCCGGCACAGGAGCCTGCCCAGGCCGCGGACTCAGCGCCTCTCACCCCCGAGGACGCCGTCTCCGCAGCGCTCTCGAACCACGTGGCACTCCGCCGCGCGGATGCCGCCGTGCTCGCAGCAGACGGCAACCGCAAGCAATCCTCGCTCTTCCTCTCGAACCCCGAGTTCGGCGCTGACCTCGGCGTGAACGCCCAGCACGTCGAGTTCAGCGTGCTGCAGCCGGTCTCCCTCTCGGGGGAAGGCCTGGCCGCCCGTCGCTCGGCCACTGCCGGTCTGGCATCCGCGGAGTCGTACCGCGACCGGACCCGCTTCGAGGTCGCCGCCGGGGCGCGTCAGGCCTACGCAGATGCAGCAGCCACCCACGCCCACGTCGAGCTCGCCCGTCGATCTGTGGACCTGACGCGGCGTATGCGTGAGGGCGTGGCGCTCAAGCTCGACGTCGGCGAGGGCTCGGCGCTCGACGTGCGCTTGGCCCGCATGGCAGAGGCCACCGCCACCAGCATGCTGCTCGACGACCTGGAGGCCGAAGCGGAGGCGCTCCGTCGCCTGGCGGCCGTCACCGGAAGCGCTGTCTCGAGCGAACAGATCGGCGTCGATCCGCTGACGGCGGCCCCGATCCCGCCAACCGCCATCGGCGACACGGACCGCTCCGACGTGCGCGGCGCCGAACGAGCCCTCGCGGCCGCAGAGGCGAATCTCGCACGTCAGCGCGCCGCCGCACTGCCAGCAATCAGCCTCGGCGTGAACCTCGAGTCCGACGGCGCCCCCGTCATCGGACCCGCCGTGGGCATCGAGCTGCCGCTGTTCAATCGCAACCAGGCGGGCCGCTCGGCCGCGTCCGGCGAGCTGGCCGTCACCGAGGCCGAGCTGAACGTGACACGAGCGGTAGCGACGACCGAACAAGCGACGGCCCGCGCCCGACACGCCGAAGCCGCACGCGTCGTCGAGGCACTGGGTGCCGACCTCCAGAGCGATGCACTGACCACCCTGGCCGGCATCGAAGCCGGCTACCGCGCCGGGCAGTTCGACTTGCCGACCGCCGTCGTGCTCCAGAACCAGGTGATCGAAGGCCAGGCGGCCGCGATCGATCTCCAACGCCGCCTCGCCGCGGCACGAATCGACCTGTTGCTCGCCACCGAGCACCCCTCTCTCCTCCCCGGAGGTGCCCGATGACCCGCACAACCGCTTCCCTTCTCCTGCTCCTCCTCAGCAGCTGCTCCGGAGGCACCACCCCCGATCCGCACGACGACCACGACGACCACGACGACCACGACGACGCTGGCGAAGAGAGCGCCGATGAACACGAAGAGGTCGGCCTGACCGCAGGCGCCATCGCCGCCGCCCGCATCGAGGTCGCCGCCGCCGAGCTCGGCACCCTGCACGGGGAGCTCGAGGTCCCGGCCCGCATCTCGCTGGACCCCCGCAACGAGGCTGCTCTCAGCGCATGGGTCGGCGGACAGGTGGACAGCATCAGCGTGCGCTCGGGCGACACCGTGAAGAAAGGCCAGACGCTGGCAATGGTGCAGAGCCCGGAGCTCGGAGAGGCCGTGGGGGCCTACCGCGGCGCACTCGCGCGGGACAAGGCTGCAGACGCAAAGCTCGACCGCCTCAAGCAGCTCGAAGCCCAGGGTGTGACCTCGAAGGCCCAGGTGCTCGAGGCCGATGCCGAGCATGCCGAAGCGGCAAGCTCACTCGAGGCGGCTGAGGAGCGACTGCGCATCCTCGGGGTCAGCCCGACCGCCGGCGGCGATGCGCACTCCGGCGGGCACTACCCGTCTCGCGTGCCGATCCGAAGCCCACTGAACGGCGAAGTGCTGCGCACCGACATCTCCGTGGGGCAGCGCGTGGCGCCCGGCGATCTGCTGTTCCACGTCGGCGCCATGGAGCAGGTCTGGCTGATGCTGGACATCTACGAGCGCGACCTGCGCCACGTCGCGAAGGGCCAGAACGTTGGATTCACGGTCGAGACCTGGCCGGGCGAGACCTTCGTCGGCACCGTCGATGCGGTGGGGGACTGGATCGCGCCGGACACGCGAACGGTCGAGGTCCGCGTGATCGTGGACAACCCCGAGCACAGGCTCAAGCCGAACATGGTGGCGCGGGCGGTGCTCACGCTCGCCAAGCAGACCGAGACTCAGGGCGTTCTGCTCCCCGCGGACGCCGTGCGCGAGATGAATGGGCGCACCGTGGTCTTCGTCGAGCACGAGACCGGACGCTTCGACCCGCAGACGGTCGTGGTGAAGGACCGCAACAGCGCAGAGGTGCTGCTCGAGAGCGGCCTCGAGCCTGGCGAGCGCGTTGTCGTCGCCGGTGCCTTCGCCGTGCAGAGCGAGTTCCAGAAAGCCGAGCTGGGAGAAGGTCATGCACACTGACGACACCCAGAACGCTGAACTGCTGTCACCCCGCGGCCCTGGCGTGTTGGACAGCATCATCGCGCTGTCTCTCCGCAACAAGCCGCTGGTCCTCATCGCGCTGCTGCTCCTGATCGCGGTCGGGCTGAGTTCGGCGCAGCGCCTGCCCGTAGATGCGGTGCCCGACGTCACCAACGTGCAGGTGCAGATCCTCACCGACACGCCCGGGCTGTCGCCGGTCGAGGTCGAGCGCTTCGTCAGCTGGCCCATCGAGACCGCCATGTCCGGGCTCCCCAAAACCGAGGAAGTGCGGTCGCTGTCCCGCTTTGGCCTCTCGGTTGTGACAGTGGTCTTCGAGGAAGGCACGGACCTGTGGTGGGCCCGCCAGCTCGTGTCCGAGCGGGTCGCAACGGCCCGCGAGTCGATTCCCGATGGGTACGGCGACCCCGAGATCGGTCCGCCATCGACCGGGCTGGGCGAGGTCTTCCAGTTCGAGGTGCGCGGTGAGGGCCAGTCGTTGATGGACCTGCGCGACGTGCTCGAGTGGCAGATCGCTCCGCGGCTGCGCTCAGTGCCCGGCGTGGTCGAGATCAACGCCTTTGGCGGAGAGCTCCGGACCTACCAAGTCGAGGTGCGCTCCGAACGGCTCGGTGCCCACGGCCTGGTGCTGGCCGATCTGTTCGACGCCCTCGAGAGCAACAACCGCACGATTGGCGGCGGCTACATCGAGCGCGGACGCGAGCAGATGCTGGTCCGCGGCACCGCTCTCGTCGAAGACCTCGACGACCTCGAGCGCATCGTCGTCTCCACCACCGAGGAGGGCACGCCGGTCACGGTCGGCATGCTGGGCAAAGCAACCTACGCACCGCTCATCCGGCAGGGGGCTGTGACCCGAGACGGACGCGGCGAGGCGGTCATCGGCATCGCCATGATGGGCTTCGGCGAGAACGCCCGCGTGGTCAGCCAGGACCTCGAGGAAGCGGTCGAAGAGATCCGACCGAGCCTGCCCGACGGCGTGAGCATCGACGTCTTCTACAACCGCACCGACCTCGTCGAGCGCACCCTGCACACCGTCGAGACGAACCTGGTCGAAGGCGGCTTCCTGGTCATCGCCGTGCTGCTGCTGTTGCTCGGCAACATCCGTGGCGGCTTGATCGTCGCGGTCGCGATCCCGCTGTCCATGCTGTTCGCCGTGACCAGCATGGTGGCAGCAGGCTTGTCCGGCAACCTGATGAGCCTCGGGGCCATCGACTTCGGACTCATCGTGGACGGCTCGGTCGTGATGATCGAGAACATCGTCCGCGTCGTCGGGGATCGCCGAAAAGAAGGCAAGGAAGTCGATGACGCCACCATCCTGGGCGCCGCACGAGAGGTCGCGCGGCCGGTGGTGTTCGCCGTCGGCATCATCATCCTCGTCTACATGCCCATCCTGGGCCTGACGGGCATCGAGGGAAAGATGTTCCGCCCGATGGCGCTGACCGTGGTGTTCGCACTCGCGGGCTCGCTCATGCTCGCACTGACGGCCATGCCGGTGCTGGCGTCGCTGTTCCTCAAGAACGCGGAAGAGAAGGAGACCTGGCTCATCCGACTCGCCCACCGCCTCTACACCCCGTCGCTCGCGGCGGTGATGCGGCGGCCACACGCTACGGCCACCCTGGCAGCTGCTGCCTTTGCAGCCAGCCTCACGCTGGTGCCCTTCATGGGTGCCGAGTTCGTGCCCAAGCTGGATGAAGGGAGCATCGCGCTCCAGATCATCCGGCCGCCATCGGTGTCACTCGAGGAGTCAATCCAGCAGGCGACTGCGGTCGAGGCTGCGCTTATGGAAGGCTTTCCCGACGAGGTCACGACGGTGATCTCGCGGACGGGCCGTGCGGAGATCGCCACGGACCCGATGGGCGTCGATTTCTCGGACATCTACGTGATGCTGCATCCGGTCGAGGACTGGACGAAGGCGAGCAACCAGGCCGAGCTGGTCGAGGAGATGCAGGAGCACCTCGGCAAGAGCGTGCCGGGGGTCAACTACGCGTTCTCGCAGCCCATCGAGCTGCGCATGAACGAGCTCATCGAGGGTGTTCGCGGCGATGTCGCGTTGTTCCTCTACGGAGACGATCTCGACGAGCTCGCCCGTCTGGGCGACGAGCTGACCACCACGCTCCAGGGCATCGAAGGGGCCGAGGACGTCAAGCCCGAGAAGCTGGCCGGTCTGCCCATGCTGCGCATCGACGTGGACCGCGAGGCGATCTCGCGGCTAGGCATGGACGCCGGGGACGTGCTCGATGCCGTGCAGACCCTCGCTGGCCGCCCCGCGGGCCAGGTGCTGGTCGGTCAGCGCCGCTTTGCGCTTCAGGTGCGGTTCCCAGAAGGTGTGCGTGGCGACGCGGAGTCGGTCAGCCGCATCCTGGTCGGTCGCCCTGGTGGACCGCGTGTCCCCCTCGGCCAGGTCGCCCATGTCCGGGTCGAGGATGGCCCGCTTCAGATCGGGCGGGAGAACGTGCAGCGACGCCTGACCATCGAGGCCAACGTCCGCGGCCGCGACATCGCGAGCTTCGTGACGGAAGCGCAGGCCGCCATCAAAGACGAGGTGGACATGCCGTCCGGGTACATCCTGGAGTGGGGCGGCGCGTTCGAGAACCTGCAGGCGGCCACAAAGCGTCTGTCGCTGCTCGTGCCGCTCGTGCTGATGCTGATCTTCGTGCTGCTCCAAGCGAACTTCCGCTCGGTTCGAGTCACGCTGCTGGTCTACGCGAACGTGCCGATGGCGGTGACGGGGGGGCTCGCGGCGCTCTTCTTTCGGGGCTTGCCCCTGTCGATCTCCGCAGCAGTCGGCTTCATCGCGCTGTTCGGCATCGCTGTGATGAACGGTGTCGTGCTCGTCAGCTGTATTCGGGACTTCCATACCGGTGAAACCACCGCGGCCGAGGCCGCAAAGCGGGGAGCGGAACAGCGTCTGCGCCCGGTGCTGATGACCGCGCTCGTGGCGGCGTTGGGCTTCCTGCCGATGGCGGTCGCGACGTCAGCAGGTGCGTCGGTGCAACGACCGCTCGCAACGGTGGTCATCGGCGGCCTCGTCACCAGCACCTTCCTGACGCTGTTGGTCCTGCCTGCGCTCTATGCGCGGTGGGTGAGCAAGGGTTCGGTCCCGTGACGATAAAGTGAATCATTATTCACGTGAATAAATATTCCAGCGCACTGGAAGGAGGGTGAGGCGTAGCTGCCCGGGAGCGACGGAGTGCTAGCTCCGCTCTGGCCGCTACGACGGCCCCTCGAGCACGAGCGTGCTCAGCACAGTGAGGGCGCCGCCCACCAGCTCAGTACCGTCCTCGCTGACCGTCACCTCACCGGCACTGATCCAGTCGTAGTCCGCATAGCTCGCAGCGTGCATACGCAGTGTCGTGCCCGGGGCGAGCTCCCACTCGTTGGCGATCCGAACCGACATCGGCACACTGCTCGTCGCGTCGAAGGGCTCGAGCAGCCAGGCTGCGAGCGCCTCATCCACCGGAAGCTGCGGTGGCATCTCGGTGGCCCGGATGCCACCCACGAGCGGCTGCTCGGTGCCAAACGGCAGCTCGAGTGCATCCGCATCGACTGTGACGAAGAACCCCTGGCCAATCTGCAGCTCGGACACGCCCGTCGCCAGGAGTCCCGTCGGGCCAGCCTCGATCGTGAACGGGCGGTCGAGCTCGAGCACCTGGTCCTCGAGGACATCGACCATGGTGAGTACCGGCACCAACCCCTGCTCGTCGCCAAGCTCTTCCACGTGCAGCGCATACCGATCGACGACGACATCGTCGTACAGGAACGCACCGGTCGCGGGATCGGGGTCGGCAAAGCGGCAGGCGAAGTGACACAGCGTCAGCCGAACATTGGTGGCCGGCGTGCCATCGGACGTGAGCACGAAGCCCTGAATGTCCCCGCGAGGGCGCGGCTCCTCAGGCTCGATGGGTTCGTCATCGTCGGGAAGCTCGGCGGCCTCCAGGTCGGCCTCCGCTGTGTCCGGAGGGCCTGACGGCCCACACCCCGAGACCAGTACAAGAAGAAGCGCTTTCGACGCGAACATGGCTCTACACTCCAGGAACAAACCGGTATTACCGTTCTTGCTACAATACAAGAAAAGGGCTGGTCAGCGCGGCCCGGCCCGGCTACTGCTGTTCGTGTAGACACCCCTCGGAGGCCAATATGAAGTGCGTGGGACCGACCTTCAGCGAAGAGGCGCTGCAGGGATTGAAGGACGACTACGCCTTCACGCCGGTGCTCGATGAGGTCGCCACCGTGCTGGCACTTTATGGCAGCCCGACGCGCCTCAAGATCGCGACCCTGCTCGAAGCGACCGAAGAGATGTGCGTCTGCGACATTGCAGCCGTGCTCGACCTCTCGGTCTCGGCCGTGTCGCAGCACCTCGGCAAGATGCGGGCGATGCGCCTGGTGAAGTTCCGTCGCGACGCCCAGACGCTGTACTACGCGATGACCGATCACTCATTGAACGGCATGGTGCTCGCCGCCCTGAAGGAGACGCGCGCTGGTGTCGAATAGGGCTCCGATCGCGCTTGGCCTCTGGCTGTGCGCCTGCACGGGCGTTGACGGTCCGCACACCGGCGAAACAGACGTCGATGACAGCGACCAGCCCGAAGGCTTCAGTGTGTCCGGCACCGTGGTCGATCTGGATGGCGAGCCGGTCGAGAACCTTTTTGTGACCGTCTCGACGGAGTTCTGCATCCCCGATCGTACCGATCCGGAGGGCTCGTTCACGGTCGCGTCGGTCTCCCCGGGTCCCAAGCGTCTGATCACCTACGGCGAGACCGTCGAGGGGGGTACCTACGCCTCTGTCGTGTTTCCGTTCGAGGCGGAAGCAGCCGTCGAGCTGGCCTCGCCAGTGCTTGCCCCTGTGATGGCGCTGGTCCCGTTCGACCCGGAAGTCGTAGGGCTGCAGTCCATCCACACCGCCGACGGCCTGCGGCTGGACGTCGAACCCACATCCATCACCTTCGCTCCCTTCGCCGATCCCGTGGTCCTGGCCGCCCGAGTGCCGGTTGCGGACGCTCCGCCCTTCGTGCCCGACGGCCTCAACCTGGTCGACCTCTTCGTGCTGCACCCCATCCAATCGACCATCGCTCCTAGCGCTTCCATCGCCTTCCCGGCAGACACGGGCCTCTCTCCCGGCACAGCGGTGAACTTCCACACGCTCGACTACGAGACGGGCCTGCTGACCTTGGCGGCGTCGGGCTCGGTGAACGCGGACGGCGTGCCCGAGTCAGCTCCCGGCCAGGGGATCAGCGAGCTCACCTGGGTGGCGCTCTCGGTGGCGGAATCATGAGCCGGTTCCTGCCAATGGTCCTGCTGCTGGGATGCAGTGGAGCGGGAGACAGCGAGCTCATCGACGATACCGAGGTCGCAGACACCGCTCCGGAGCCCTGCACCGAGGGGATCGAGGTTGGGGACTGCGCTCCGGACTTCACCCTGCCGGACCGCTACGCGCAGCCGTTCACGCTCTCGAGCCAACGGGGCAAAGTCGCGCTCGTCGACATCTCGGCGGTATGGTGAACGTCCTGTCGGGACCTGGTTCAGGGCCTTCAGGAACTCTACGTCGCGCGCGACCCGGAGCAGCTCGTCATCGTGAGCGTCGTCGCCCAGGACCTGTACGGCGACCCACCCACGCCTGAGGTCGCCGACCTGTGGGCCGAGTACCTCGAGCTCACCTACCCGGTGCTCGCCGACACAGACGGCGCGTTCTGGGACACCTGGAATCCCGAAGGCATCCTGCCCATCGCCTACGTCATCGATCCCGAGGGGGTCATTGTGTACGCGAAGGCAGGTGGCGGGCCGAACGAACTCACCGAGCTCGAAGAGACGATCGACGGACTCCTGGAGGACCCATGAGACACTTGCCCATCGTCATCGCACTGCTCGGCGCAAGCTGCACCGGTGCCGAGGCGCCTGCAAGGCCGCCCAACAGTTCCCCACCAGAAGAACCGGAGTCCCTCGTGCGCTTTTCCTTCGCCGTCAATGGTCTGGAACACGGCAACGGCGCCCTGTGAATGGGTTGACCCAACGGGATCCGGCGGTCGCTGGGCAAACACGAAGACATTGACGAGGTTCGCTTCGACATCGAGACGAAGCGCTTCACCGTCCTGATGAAGCCAGGGCGCTCCATGAGCCACAGCCAGCTCGAGGCCTTGATGGCCGCCCACAACGAAGCCACTGGAGAGCACTTCGAGGTGGTGTGGGACCCAGTTGATGCCGCTGCGACGAACGCTGAGGCCGAAGCCCATTCATTCGCCCTCCCCACCCTCGACGGCACCGACTTCCGATTCACTCCGGGCGAGCAGCCCGCTGTCATCGCCTTCTGGGCCAGTTGGTGCGCTCCCTGCGTCGCTGAGGCGCCCCACCTGGCGCGCCTGCACGGTGAGCTCGGCGAGCGCGTCCAGTTCGCGGGCGTGAGCGTCGACGAGCCTGCCCACCACGGCAAGCTCAAGGCGATGGTCAAGCGCATGGCGCTGCCGTACCCCATCCCGCTGGATGCCGACGGCTCCGTCTATGCGACCTTCAACCCAGGCGGTTCAATCCCCTACACCGTCGTGATCGATGCGGCGGGGGCGGTGACCTATGTCTCGACGAACTTCGAGGAAGGCGATGAGGTGAAGCTCGAGGCGGCCATCCGCGCCGTGGCGAAATAGGGCTCAGGCTTCACCCGATGCAGCAGGCCATCACGGAGATGTCCCGTCGGTAGGCCAACGCGGCGGTCTTGATGGCCTCGGAGTACGTCGGAAAGGCGTGAACCGTGTCGATGAGCTCGTCGATGTGCATGCCCATCTTGATCGCGACGACGACTTCGTGGATGGCATCGCCGGCGTGCGGACCAACGAACTGCGCTCCGACGATGACCTCCGTGCGATGGTCGATGGTGAGCCGGACCATGCCAGTGGTTCGGCCGGTCGCCTGGGCCCTCGGCACCTTGTCGAAGCGAACCGCGCGGCACTTGCAGACGCCGTGGGTACGCATGTAGTCGCGCTCGGTCGGTCCGACCCACGCGACCTCGGGATCGGTGAAGACGGCTGCGGGCATCGACGGATACTGCACGCGCACGTCCGCCTGTGACAGCGCATTCGTCGCAGCCACGCGACCCTCCTTCCCGGCAGCGTGCTCGAGCATGTGATGCCCGATGACGTCCCCTGCCGCGAAGATACGGTCCACGGACGTCCGCATGCCATCATCCACGCTCAGGAAGCCCCGATCGACAGCCAATCCAGCGTGCTCGGCGCCGATGCGGTCCGCGTTGCCCTGGACGCCGACCGCTCTGAGAACATGGGTGGCATTAGCCTCACGGAGCTCGTCGCCCTCGGTCCACCGGACGCGGAGGCCCGCCTCAGTCTTCTCAATCGCCGTGATCGAGGCACGCAGGCGCACGTCGATGCCCTCGGCCTCCAGGCCTTCCTGCACGACGGCCGCGACATCGCGGTCCAGGGCGGTGAGGACCTGCCCCCTCGACTGAAGCAGCATGACCTCGGCGCCGAGCCGTCGGAACGCTTGTGCCCACTCCAGCCCTTGCGGGCCGCCACCAACGACGATGAGGCGCTCAGGGACCTCCTCGAGCTTCAGCGCGCCCTGGTTGTCGAGCACCTCTGGCAGGTTCCAGCCCTCCATCGGAAGGATCCGCGGTCGCGACCCCACGGCGACCAGAATCTTGTCTGCCGTGTAGCGGGTGCCATCGACCTCGACGGTCTGGGCGTCGATGAAGCGTCCGTAGCCCTCGATCAGCTCGACATGGGTGAGGCTGTCGAGCACTGCGCGATAGTTGGACTCCCGAAGCCGCTCCACGAGGGCGTCCCGAGCCTCCTTGGTCTGCAAATAGTCGAGCGACACTTCGCCGACGGTCAGGCCGACGGTCCGAGGCCGACGGGCCGCGTGCACCCCAGCAGCGGCTTCCAACAGGTGCTTGCTGGGGACACAGCCAACGTTCACGCAGGTGCCGCCGATGGGCAGTCCCGCGTTGACCATCAGCGTCTGTACGCCAACATCGTTCGCATAGGTGGCTGCGGAGAAGGCGGCGGCGCCACCGCCGAGAATCAGGAAGGGTACATGGGGCATAGGGAACCTCGGTTGCACTCAGAAGAGGTACGGGGTGAGCGAGGGGAACGCGAGCGCGACCACGACCAGCCCGGTTGCGAACCAGAGCATGCGCCTGCCGGCCTGATTGGTCTTCGGCATCTCGCAGCCGCAGGCGTCGCCGACCTCACCGCTCGCGTTCGTTGGAGCAAGCGCAGGCTGGCGGTAGGTCAGGTAATACCCGACGCCGAGCAGTCCGAGCGTGAGCACCGTGAAGAGAGGCCGGTAGGGCTCGAGCGCTACGAGGAAGCCCGCGCCGCCGATGCCAAGCATCGCGAACACCAGCGGTCCGACACAGCAAGCGGAAGCCGCTAGAGCGGCGACGACTGATCCGGCGAGACTGCCGTTCCGCGCAAGGTCTTCCTTCATGAGCTTCTCTCCGGTCGTGTCCCTTGACTCTGTATATGCGTATTTAAGCAATAACGTAAATAAGGAATTGTCACAAGCTCGACGAGCGTGACTCGGACACGCCCATTAAAGGCGGCGACCCTTGTGTGTGGAGGATCGAATGCGACTCCTGTCCCTTGCTGCGCTCGCGCTCATGGCGATCAGCTGCGGCAGCGCGAACTCGGACGCCGACTGCCTGACGAATGCCGAAGAGCGCGCGGCTGGCACCGACAAGAGCAACCCCGACTCCGATGGAGACGGGGCGGATGACTGCGAGGAGGTCGCGGCCGGAACCGACCCCCTCGACGACGACAGCGATGGTGACGGCTTTGCCGACGGCGAAGAGCTCGAGTGCATCAGCGATCCGCTCGACGCCGACGAGTCCTGCTACGAGTGCGGCTGGACCCACAACGACCCGGGCGACCTGGAGTCGGACGGCAATCAGGTCGGCGACACCATCGCGAACTTCGCCATGCAGGACCAGTGCGGCGAGGAGGTGAAGCTGTGGGACCTGGCTGGGGATGAGTACTACATCCTGTACATGACGGCCGCGTGGTGAAGCAGCTGTATGGTGGAGGCAGGTAGTCTCCAACAGCGTGAAGAGGACTTCAGAGACGAGACCGGGATTCCGCTCTCCTACGTCGTGATCGTATTCGAGGGGACCAACGGCCAGCGCCCATCAGCAGGCGTGGCCCCGTTGTACTGGGAGGCCATTGACGAGCCCAGCTTTCCCGTGGTGGCCGACACCGATCAGGCCTGCCTTGAGGCGACGGATTTCAACGGCAGGAACCTCGCTGGTAAGTGCCTGATCAGTCCCGAGATGGAGATTCTGGCCTGCACGACGGGGCACGGACCGGACGACTGGGCTTACGACATCGTGACGGAGCGCGAGGGGCAGTAGCCATTGATGGACCTGTTCTCCACGGTATCGAGAGATACACTCTATTTCGTTATTCGTCGAATACCGAAACGGAGGCCACATGGAGATCGAGAGCTGCTGCGTCGTCGCTCCCGACGACTTCCAGCACCGCCCCGAACGGGACGCCCGACTCGCCGCCTACTGCAAGGCGCTGGGGCACCCTCACCGCGTGCACATCCTGCGGTTCCTCCTCTCCCAGCAGGCCTGCTTCGCTGGTGAGATCGCCGACCAGCTCCCCCTCGCTGCGTCCACAGTCAGTCAGCACCTCAAGCACCTCCGGGACGCCGGCCTCATCCAGGGCGAGGTTGACGGACCCCGCCGCTGCTACTGCATTGCGCCCAACGCCCTCG
>CAYYHT010000010.1:0-28367 GCA_964471355.1 uncultured Enterobacteriaceae bacterium | reverse complement strand
CCAGGGAGTAGGTCTCTTCACCGGTGGCGCAGCCCGCGCTCCATGCGGTGATCTTGCGTGCGGGGAGCCTGCGGATGTGATCCGCTACCGCGTAGTAGTCCGCTGGATGGCGGCAGAAGTAGGTGTCGCGGGCGACCGCGGCGCGGGTGAGGGAGTGAATCAGCCCTCGATTTCGGCGCTTGGCGGCGCTGGCTATTTTTTCCGGAGTGGCATTGCCGCCCAGGGTTGTGCGGGCCGCTGCGATCAGGCGCGAGGCCTTGAGTGAGTTCGGATCGGCCCCTGTCAGCTCAGCGGCCAGTCGGCGGAGCTGTGAGCCAACCTCCCCGTCGTCGCCGGTGTCGTGCCCATTTCCCATAGACCGATCGTACCGGCAGAATCTCGATCCCGACAGTGGGGGATTTCCCTGGTTGACGGGGTTTCCCCCTCAACGCTCTGGCCCCGATGGCTGCGGAACGGCGCTGCTAGCCCAGCGATGGCGACGGTTTGTCCGGACTCGCGGAACCGCGTTGGTGCACCAGGGTCACATCGATCATGTCCCCTTATGAGCTGCCGAAGTTCTCGATTCGCCCGCTGCATCACAAGTATCTGGTGTCCGCGGTGGCCCTGGGCATGCTGGGGGCGTTCTGTTTGGTGTGCACCATCGATGTGCCGTCGGCATGGCGCATCGAGACCGTGGCCGAGTGCCGGTACTTCGAGGGGGAGATCCTGCTGCGCGACAACCGCGGTGACACTCTGGCGGTGCCATGCTGCGGCTCGCCCTTTGTCGGGCAATGCCTGGCGGCCGAGGTCGATAAGCTGATCCTGCTCGAGGAAGAGCGGAACGCGGCGGTGGCCAGTCGGAACGAGATCAAGATGGCGGCCCTGCGCTTCGATGCCAAGCGACTGTGAAGTCGGAAACCCGGTCGTGACGACAGGGTCGCACTGTGTATGTCCCCCTACGACCTGCCAGATTTCGAGCTTCGGCCGGTGCATCGCCGCTGGGCTGTGCGTGCGCTTGGCGCGGTGGCTCTGAGTGCACTGTTCTTTGCTCTCAGCCTCTTTCCGCCACCGGATTGGGATTCGATGCTCGCTCCGGCGCCCGAGCCGCTGACCTACTGCGCCTTGGCCGAGACAGCAAGTGCCTCCGATGCGCACCGCCTTCGGCAGTTCTGCCGCGACGAGTGGTGGAGGCTCGAGAAGACGGGATTGAGTGCCGGCGGAGCCGAAGCCATGATGACGCGTCGCATCGAGCGCAGTCTGCGGTTGGCCAGGGCCCAGGGCGCGGTTCGGGACGCTGTGGTCGGCGTGCAGCAATGGGGGAATGAACGCCATTTGCAGCTGAAGTTGTTGTATCTGCTGGGCATCTTTGGGGGAGCCTACGGATTTCGCCGCGCACGTCGCCGGAACCGCATTCGCCTGACCGCCGACGGGCTGTTTGTCGACGGGGAGTGGGTGGCGATGGAAGAAGTGGCGATGTGCGTCTGTGTGGATGGGCAGATCGTGCTTGCGTACCACTATGGCTGGGTCGACAGATTCCCTTGCTCTGGCAGTCCCCAGGAGGGTGAGCGCCTGGCTCAGGCCATCGACGACCTGATCATCCCCGAGGACGAGCGCGACATCGCGGCGGGCCGAAAGACCGAGATTCGACGGCAGCATCAGCTGTTCGACCGGGTGCGTGCGCGCTAGGAAGGGGGCATGGATCTGAATCCCCTGCTGGCCTCGGCTGGTGTCGTGCTGCTGAGCGTCGTGACGATCGGTGGCATCGGCTGGGCGGTGTACAGCGAGAACCGGCGCCAAGAACAGGTTTGGGAGTGGCTCGTGGGCCACTACAAGCTCAAGCGCACCGTCTCTTGGGGACACACCGCACTCGCGGGTTCCATCGACGGCTTTGAAGTGAAGGTCTGGACCGAGTCCCGCAGCGCGGGCAAGAGCTCGGTGACCTACCTCTGCATCGAGGTGGCGGGCATTCCCAGAGGGCTGGGGCTGCAGCGCGAGGGACTCATGAGCTCCCTGGCCAAGGTGTTTGGCGCTGACGACATTCAGGTGGGCGATGCCGCCTTTGACGCGGCGATGCAGGTCACCGGCAACCCGGTCCAGGTGGCGGCACTGCTGGATTCGGAGGCGCGACGGGTGACCTCTGAAGGCAGCGCCACGGTCGTGCGCGAGAATGGCTCGGTCTATACCGAGATCCAATCCGGCAGTCCCGATCGGGTCCAAGAGCTGCTGGACTGGACGCTGTATGTGGCTCGGGTGATCAGGAGTCCCGAGGTCAGCACCGGCGAGCGGCTCGAGCGCATCGCCACCAGCGACCCCAACCGCAAGGTGCGGAACAAGGCGCTGCGCACGCTGCTGAAGCGGGTGCGCGGTGCTCCCACCCAGCGCATGGCGGCGAAGACCATCACCAGCACAGACCCTTCTCTGCGGCTGCTGGCCGCACGGGTCTTGAAGGACGTGCCGGTGTTGGCTCAGCTGGTCAGCGACCAGGGCGCTCCAGCCACACGGACAGAGGCTCTGGACAGCCTGCGGTCGATGAAGGCGCTGACTGCGGACCTGCAGCCGGTCTTGATCTCGCTGCTGGGACAGGCCGATGACGAACTGCGGCGAGCCGCCATCGAGGCCCTTGCTGCGGTGGGGACGGTCGAGGCGGTCGAGCCACTGCTGCCCTTGGCGCGCTCTGGAATGCTCGCAGGGGCCCAGGGACGTGCGGCCAAGGCAGCAGTCCAGATGATTCAGGCCCGACTTCATGGCGCCGAGGCCGGTGGCCTGTCGCTGTCCCAAATGCCCGGTGAGCAGGGCGGCTTGTCCGTAGCCGAGCCTGGAACCGAGGTGGGGGCCCTGTCAATGGCAGACAAGGCGCGTCGCGCCAAGGTGCCGGAAGGGTGAAGGCGGGTGCACTGATCGCCGCGGCACTGGGCATCGTCTTTGGAGCCTGGGCCGAGCTCGAGGTGCCGGGATCACCGGTTCCAGTCAGCCTGCAGACACTGATGGTTGTGGTCGCTGGCATCGCGCTTGGACCCTCGCGCGGCGCGCTGGCGACTGCACTCTACTTGGCGCTGGGGGCCATCGGTCTTCCTGTCTATGCAGACGGAAAATCGGGGGTGTCGACCCTGTTTGGGGCGACGGGCGGCTACCTCTTTGGGTTCGTCCTCGGCGCAGCCGTGGCGGGGTGGCTGACTTGGCGGTCCGGCAAGCGCGAGCTTCGTTGGGTGCTGCCGGCGGCTCTGCTGGGCCAGGTGGTTGTGGTGGCCATCGGTGTGCCCTGGCTGGCTGTCGCCACGGGGCGCACGATGGAACAAGCACTGGCGGTCGGCTGCTGGCCCTTCCTTCCTGGCCTGGTCATCAAGGCCCTGATGGCTGCGGTCGGCTTCTGGGCCTGGGAGCGCTGGCGGGCCTAGGGCTGGCCCGGCTCGAGGTCCTCGGCCAGCGGGTCTTCGACGACTGGTGGGGGAGCGGGAATCCAGTCTGGCCCCCCAAGCGTGGCGTCGGGAAAGAGCACGCGGCCGTCGCGGCTGGACCGGTTCTCGGGCTCGTCGCGCGTCGCATCGAGGGCCGACACCACGACTTCCCAGGCAGCATCCGAGTGCGGGACCAAGGTGACCTTTTCGGTGTCTGGATACCGGTCCTTGAGCTGGTTGATCAGCTTGGCGAGTTCCTTGCTGTCGTAGGTGTCCACCGAGGGACAGCCAGCTTTGCTGCACGGAAGCTCGAGGATCTGACCCTCGGCGTGCACCGTGTAGCCGGCTTCGGTGATGGCCACGACAGGCAGAAATGCCATCGCTTCGCTGGCCGGAGCGGCCGCGGGCTTGGCGGCGTAGCTGATGTCGACGACGGCGCGCTTATACCTGCCCTGGACCCCGATGCGGGGCCGGTCGTAGCCGGCGACTGGACCCGTGGCGAGCACCATCTCCATCACATTGTAGGGGGTCGCTTTGTCCGCGACGATGAGCAGGGTCGGGTCGAACTCTTCTGCTCTGGTAATGACGGGAGATAGCGTCTTCCAGCGGGCTTTTTGGTCGGCCAAGGCCGATGCCAGGGGCGGAATCAAGCCCCCTCGATTGGTCGGCACGATCATCTGCTTGCCCGTCTTGGGATTGGCAGCGCGGCCAAGCTCGTCGATGACCTCGCCGTTGACCATGACCGTCTTGCGGGTGATCTGAACCGCCACCGCATGCTGGGGAGGCTTGCGGGCGCTCGATACGGCTGGGCGCAGGTCGTCACTTGGCGCGGGCCACTGTGCGGCGAACAGCTGCGCGTCCATCTTGAGGTAGCCGGGCATCGGGTCCGTGCCGCCAAGAGTGCACGCCGCCACGAGTACCCACAACAGTCCCAGCAACGCCCCGTAGCCGCGGTCCTCGGCAGCCGATGCCCCCACGCCGATGCCCACCAAGGCGATGCACGAGGCCCACACCACGGTGATGTAGCCACGCCCGAGCTCGGTCCAGACCACGGCTGTGCCGGCCGCCTGCAGGACGCCCTTCATCTCTAGGCTCGACGCACCCACCGCGTCGTAGACCAGCGCGTGGTTGTACCCCGCACCCGCGACCTCGAAGCCAGCGACGAACAACAAGAAGGCCAAGCCGGCGGTGGCCGCAGATTCGGGACCGGATTGTTCAGGGTCGCCGCGAAGCATCGCCAGGGCTGCCAGCAAGCCCAGGGCCAAGTACACCGGCATGCGCACGGGGTAGAACACGTTCATGTCCATGCCGAACATCACGGCAGCGGCGTAGTGCCTGGCAACCCCGCCGACGAGCAACAGCACCAGCACCGCGGCCATTGCAGCGGGCATATAGACCTTTTGCTGGCCGCGAATCGACCCGACCACACAGCCCAGCAGCAGCAGCAGGACAGATGGCACCATCAGAAAGTGCGTCCAACCGATGGGCAGCAGTCCCTGGGACAGCGTCAGCCCATAGACCGTGAGCGACAATGGAGCGGGCGCAGCTAGACCTGCGGTGTAAGCCGCCGACATGCTGCTGGCTCCCGTGAACCAACAGGCCAGCAGCACCAGCCCCAGCGGGCTCACAGAGAGCACCGCAGGAACGGGCTTGCCCATTGCAAGTGCTGTGGCCACGCCCAGACAGCCCACGAAAGCGATGGCGCTGGCCGCGTAGACGATCATCGGTAGCTGCCCATCATCTGTTCAAAGAGCGGAGCGGCATCGGCCCCGAATGCCAAGGTGCCGGCGACAGCGCCCATCAGTCCGAGCATGACCCCGGCGTTGTGGCTCGAGTCATCATCCATCGCTCCGGCCGCGCCCAGCAGGGCCACGCCCCATGCCGCAGCTATCGCCAACCAGGACCAGAGACGCCCGCCGTTGACGAGCGCCAAGCCGTTGGTCATCAGTGTGATCTTGGTCTCAGATGAGGCGTGGGCCACGGCTTCGAACACCATGATCTGATTCATGGCCACCGTGCCCATCTCGCACAGGGTGACCAGAATCGGGAAGGCCAACGCTGCTGCCGCCGCCGCTGTGGGGCCGGCATTGGGTTCTTCGGGGTCACTCGAGGGCGCTGAGGACAGACCCGCGGCGATGGCGATGGTGGCCACGGCATAGGCCGGGGCATTGATGTAGCCCGCACCGGATGTATAGGCCGCGATGGCCGATGCCAGGGCTGCGAGGCCCCCGAGGGCGATGGCAATGATGGCCGGCCCCGGACGACGCTCTCCACGAATGGCCGCAACCGCACCGGTCAGCACGATGAAGCCGAGTGCGGGAAGCATCAGGAACAGCTTGGGCAGGGCGTGCATCATGATGCTGACGCTGATGCCCGCCGCGATCAGCGTCGCCTTCATTTCTGCCGAGGCGTGGGCAACCGCCTGCAGGCTCTGGGTGATGGCCATGCCTTGGGCGGCCAACGGTGCGAGCACGCCGACGAAGAGGCCAAACAGTGCGACTGCAGGTGGGAAGCGCTTGTTCATGCCCCAGGCGATGACGGCCACGAGTCCCAAGACGAGCGTCAGCAGTACGGCTACCGGCAGCCAGTAGGCATACGGGCCGGCCTCCTTGAACCACATGACGAACTCGACCAGTGCGCACCTCGCTGTCCACGTACGGCCAGACTACTGCTTGTCGGCCTTTTTCTGAGCCTTCGCCTTCAATTTGCAGCTGGCTGTGACTCCGCGCGCGCACCCGGCACCGGCGGCAGAAGCGGCGATTTCGTAGTTCTTGTCGACGCCCAGTCCCTTGTAGTGCTGCAGGGCAAAAAGGTAGCAAGACCAGCCATCCTTCAGCTGACAGCAGCGCATCCTTGGCGGTGCGTCCTTCGACATCTCGCCCTGCTTGTGGCAGCGCTTGAGGCCCGTCTGTTCGGATTGCAGGCTCTGAGACAGGGCGAGGGAAGCGAGAAGCAGAGCGATCACGCACGCAGTCTACTCCGACTTTCTGGAACTTTCTGCTTGCCATCTGGTGCGGAATGAATATTCCTTCCGCGTCATGAGCACCAAGGCCACCAAGCGTGAAGACATCGAGCGAGCAGCCATCGAGCTGTTCGGTCAGCGTGGCTTCCACGGCACCTCGATGCCCGAGCTTGCCAAGGTGGCGGGTGTGGGCCCGGGCACGATCTACCGGCACTTTCAGAACAAAGAAGCGCTGGTGAACTCGCTGTACCAGAAGTGGAAGATGCAGCTGGGAACCGAGGTGTACATGAACCTGCCGATGCAGGGCTCATGGCGGGCTCGCTTCAAGGGCATGTGGCGCGGTCTGTTCGCGTTCAACGCCAATAATCCCGGCGTCATCGACTTCCTCGACTTTCATCACCACGGCACCTACCTCGACGAACAGAGCAAGATGATCGAGGCACAGTCCGTGACCGTCCTCTTTGCGCTGGTGGCTGGGGCCCAGGTCGAGGAAATCCTCGTCGACCTACCTCCGCCTGCGCTTCTGGCCATGGCCTACAGCAGCTTTATTGGCTTGGTGCGGGCCGAACGCGAGGGCTACATCCAGCTCGATGAGGCGCTCATCTCACTCACCGAAGAACGCGTCTGGGCCATGATCCGTCGCTGACTCCCCCTTTTTTTACCCTCGATTCCGCCTCGGCGGAATGAATATTCCTTCCGCTTTGGAGACTCTCATGAACAAGATCATCCTCATCACCGGCGCCACCAGCGGCATCGGTCGTCACGCTGCCCTTTACCTCGCCGAACTGGGCCACACGGTCATCGCGACGGGACGCCGGCAGCATGCTCTGGACGAGCTCAAGGCTGAAGCCGCACACCTGAAGTTGCAGGTCCTGCGGCTGGACGTGACCGATGCCCAGTCCATCGCGGCGGCCGTGGTGGCGGTCGACGACTTGACCGGTGGCTACGGTCTGGACGTGCTCATCAACAACGCCGGCTATGGCCAGGGCGGGGCGGTGCTCGATGTCGATGACGACGCGATTGTGGCCCAGTACGAGACGAACGTCTTCGGGGTCATCAAGGTCACACGGGCCTTTGCACCCGCGATGATTGCCCGTCAGAGCGGTCAGATCATCCAGGTCAGCAGCCTGGGAGGCCGAGTCACGCTGCCGATGATGGGGGTGTACAACAGCACCAAATTCGCGCTGGAGTCTCTGTCAGACGCCATGCGCATCGAGCTGGCCCCGTTCAATGTGAGCGTCGTCGTCGTCGAGCCGGGAAGCATCGCAACGAACTTTGGCGCCACCATGCAGGACACGGTGGTGCCCAAACGAACCGGTCCTTGGGCCCAGGTCTACAGCCACACGGACTCCATCGCCCGGTCGTTTGAGCAGTACAGCTCGGGTCCCATCGTCATCAGCCGGGTTCTCGCCCGAATCGTGGCCAGCCGGTACCCGCGAGCCCGGTACATGGCCCCTTTCCGCGAGGCGTTTCTGATTGTGCTGGGCACCTGGCTTCCGTCGTTTGTTGTCGATCGCATCTTGGCGCGGATCTTCGGACTCCACCTCGCCACCGCCCCCCAAACCGCCAGCGTCTCGCTGGCCGCCTAGGAGTTGACCATGCTCATTCTTACCCTGACCGCATTCGCCTCTGCCGCCGAGCCCGACTGGGACTCTCTGGCATCCACCGATGGCTGGAAGGACCTCGGCACCCGCTCGTCGGATGTCGGAGACGTCGAGGTGCGCAGCAAGTACGTCGATGACGTCGGCTGTGTCGAGGGCCGCACCGTCGTTTCGGCTTCTCCAGACTCGCTGGTGGCCGTGACCCGGGACATGGTCAGCTCGATTGATTGGTCGACAGCCGCGGTGGCCCTGTCCGAGGAGGTCGAGCGCACCGACGCGGACCACTTCGTGCTGTTCCAGTACTACGACAGCCCGGGCTGGACCTTTTCGTCTGACCGCTACTGGGTGATTCGCGGGGTGTCCGCTGCCGATGAAGAGGGCGGGTCCTACCGGTGGCAGCGCGTCGATGCGCAGACGGTCTTTCCCGCTGCGCATGCCAAGGCGATGGCGCGCAGCAGCGGTGCGGTCGAGCCGCCCACCAACTACGGGGAGTGGCAGTTTGAGCCGACCGAGCAGGGCACAAGCGTCACCTACAGGGCGTGTGCGGACATCGGCGGTCGGGTGCCCGGCAGCATCGTGCAGTGGCTGAACACGAGCCAAGTTCCGAACTTGGTGGCGGACCTCGTTCAAGAGGCCGAGCGTCGGTAGGCCCTCAGGGAGCGACGGGGTCGGCTTCGGCCTTGCTGTCGCCCTTGGGGCAGACTTTTACGGTGATCGGAAAGTGGGTGATGCCCTCGTCTTGCACGAAGAGCACCCGCTTGAAGACCGCCCGGTAGGCCAAGCTCGGCTGCATCTCGCCCATCCAGCGGGGGTCTGGGTTCAGGTCGGCGGGACAGGGGTCTAGGTCCACCTCGACCTCTTCGAAGAACAGCGGACCGGGCATCGCGGGAGACGCGGTGGCTGTGATGGCGACCTCGGTGCGGCCGGCCTTGTAGACCGTCCCGAACAGGATGGGAAGGATGGGACCCGGGGTGTCTTCAGGACACTCGATGAGCACCTTTTTGTGATCGAGTTTGTTCAGCTCGTCTAGCAGCAGGATGTGCACGCCGTTGACCACATTCGCGTCGTTCCAAGGCCGAATGACCGTGCCGTTGAGCCGCACATCGCCGCCCATCAGTGAGACGTGATCGGTGCCAGGCGGAAGCTGGTAGTCGACGGGCTTGGCGGTGGGGATGCAGGCGAGCATCACTAAGAGCATCAGCATGGGAACCTCGTAGCCCGGCACCGGTCCTACCGACCAGGGAGGGCAGCCATGCGTTTCAGGGCACTTGGATTCATGGGCGTGTCACTGGCATGCGGCCTCAGCGCCGCGGTGGTGGTCGGTGTGTTGTTTCAAGGCTGGAATGAGGCGATTGAAGTCGCCGCCTTTCGCGACCTGCGGCCCGTGGTCGCGGTGGTGCAGCCGGTCGAGGCCGGCGATGTGCTCAGCCGCGACGACCTGCAGCTGATCTCGGTGGAGCGTCAGTTTGCTCCGGATGGGACCTTTGACGAACCCCAGATGGCGGTGGGACGCATCGCGCGAGAGCGACTGATTCCCGGCGAGCTGCTGCGCACCGAGCGCTTGGCGCCTGCGGGCAGCCGTGAGGGACTCGGCGTGCTGATCCCGGCAGGCATGCGAGCCGTTGGCGTGAACGTCGACGAGGCGAGCGCAGTCTCGGGATTCCTGTCACCGGGCAACTACGTCGATGTGGTGGTCTCGATGCAGTCGGTCGCGGGCAAGAGGCAGATCGAGACGCACACGGCCCTCGAGGCCATGCGGGTGCTGGCCATCGAAGATCGATTTGTGACCCTGGCCGCGAGCCCTGAAGAAGCCACCCTGCTGGCCCACGGGCAGTCCGAGGGCGAGGTCACCCTGACCCTGCGAAACAACCTGGACCTCGCCAAAGCCGACTAGGCCGAGGGGCAATGTCGCTCACAGCGACAGTGAGGTGGGCTTGGGCGCCCAAGAGCGACCTCGTGTCGCGTGGCGCGACGTGGGTCTCCCATGCGGCAATGGCGACGCACCGGTGAGGTGAGCCGCCCCAACAATGAGACGGGGAGCGAGGTCGGAACCTCACTCCCCGCGGGACCCGACCGGCCATGCGAAACCGGTCGAGATGATGCTTGCTCTAGAGCTCGCAGTCGTCCCCAGTCTCATCCGGCGGAGGCTCTTCGCCGTCCGTGCCGTCCGTGCCATCAGAACCGTCGGATCCGTCGGTTCCATCAGGGTTGTTGCACGGGTCGGACGCGCCTTCATCGGGGTGCGTGTCCAGCGCGTCGTCGAAGAAGTCGACAGTGCCGTCTTCGTACTCGATCAGCAGGTCACAGGCGCCCTCGGCCTCCGCGTCGATCTCGAGGACCAACGTGATGGAGTCAGCGGTCGCTTCCCAGTGCAGGATGATGCAGTCGCCAAACACTTGGACATCGCTGCAGGTCGACAGGTCGTCGCCCTCGTTGCTCACCACATCGACGATGAGCGTGTCACCGGGGTGTGCTGCATCGGGGAAGCAGGTGTAGTCCTCGGCATCCTCGGTGTCTTCGGGCGGCTCGGTTGCCGGGTCCTCGTTGCCGTCGAACTCGTCTTCCCAGTCATCTCCCCAATCTTCCCAATCATCTCCGTCCCAGCACTCGGGGCCGCAGCCGTCTCCACCTTCGTAGTAGATGCAGCCGCTGCCGAACAACGAACCCAGAACCAACAGACTGATTGCGCCAAAACTCTTCATGGTGTCTCCCATCTCAGTGTCCAGCCGCTTTCCCATCGGCCTCGCACTTGAGACACCACCCCGCCGATCCAGCGCTACCGCTTTCTGAGATCAAATTTCGTTCGGTGCGGATCAGAGGTTCGCGACTGGACAACCAGGGAGTGGCGACTGCGGGGGCACTGGGCGTCCGCCACATGCGGAGCCGGACTGAAGATCAGGGTCTGGGATGCGGAGCCGGACTGAAGATCAGGGTTTGGGATGCGGAGCCGGACTGATTGCAGGAAGGGCCTTCGACAATCGGCGTTGGCTCGTTGGTCGCCCGTCAGTTCTGTCTCGACACTGATCTTCAATGCGGCTCCGATGGGGTGACCCTGATCTTGAACCGGGCTCCGCGACCGCGTCAGCTCTTGGGTTTGACCTGCTTCCACACCGTGCCGAGCGCCTTTCGTGTCGCCCGCTCGGTCTTGGCCACCGCACCATCAGCGGCGAAGGTTGCGGCCTCCCAGTTGCGTCGCCACGGCTCGGCCTGGGCGGCCCGTACTCCCACAACCCTCATTCCGGGAAAGAGGACGCGCGCGGTGACCGCTCGACGCAGCAATCGAGGCTCCATCACACCGTTTGCCTCCATGCGCAGGGCGGTGTGCACTCCGGCGGCAGTCGCGATGCCTGCCCAGCCGAAGGGAACGGCGAGGGTACTCATGAGCTCGGGAGACAGAGCGGTGTAGCCGATGACCATCAGGGGGCGTGCAAGGGTGGCGACGGCGTGCTCGTCCTCTTCGCTGAACCACGACAGCCCAAAGTGCAGCCCCGGGTGGGTGTGAATCGAGATGCGACCTGGTCCGGGGTCGGGCGGCATGGCGACCATGTTGGCCGAGCCGGTGTGCTCGATGCGGAAGTCCTCGACGACGAACACCTCGTCCCCTGGCAATCCGGAGGCTTCGATCTCGCCGGTGGTGGCCTTGCGCAAGGCGCAGGAGCCGGCCGCTTCGAGCCCGATTCGCGTGGACTCGACCAAGATGTCGCGCAGGGCCGTGTCGACGTCAGCTGGGGCGAGAATCAGATCGGGAATGGCGGGCAGAGTGTCTCCTTGTACCCAATGTAAGCACCTAAATGGCCCCGGCCGCAGCTGCCGCGAAGAGCGCAATGATGGCGGCCAACGATGTGAACACCGTGCAGCAGTACGCGCCGACGATGAACAGGTTGGTCGCGCCGAGTGCAATTCCGGCGGCGGGCAGGGCGGGCGAGCGGTCGGCTTCGTTTGCCTGCATGAAGCCGACGGCACCCGTGATCACCGCAACCAACGACAACGCGGCGCCGAACAAGATGACGAAATAGCCCAGGCCCAGAATGCTCGCGAACACGCAGCAGAACCAGGACAGCAGGCCCAGCGTGCCCATCACCACCGAGATGATGCCGATCACATCGGAGTGCTCAACCTCGATCTCGTCGTCGTAGCTCACAACCGCAGTGTACCCGGCTTGGGCGAGACGAAGCTCGCCGCTCCTTGGTGAGGTCGGCGAGGTGAGGTCGGCGAGACGAAGCTCGCCGCTCCTTGGTGATCGGCGAGACGAAGGTCGCCGCTCCTTGCAGGGGCTACGAGCCTAGGTGGAAGCCGAGCCCGGCGGAGCCCGACAGCACCACGCCGTAGCGCCGGTCGTACTCGCCGCGGACTTCGCCCTGCAGGAAGTAGCGGGGGGTCGGGTAGTAGCGCACGTTGCTGCCCACGCTGTAGATCTCGCGCCAGCCCACCTGGTCGCCGACGGTGAGCCCGACGCCGACCGCGCCAAAGACGGCCGGCCGCCAGTGGTCCGCGTCGATGCCCATCATGGCGCGAGCACCGGTACGCACCTCGCCATTGTCCGTCCTGACCTCGCCCTCGACGGGTGCCGGATTGGCCACCCAGCCTGTGCGGTCCATGCCGATGCTGAAGCCCTTGGCCACCATCCAGTCCACGGCCACGCCCGACGCATAGGGGTAGCCCAGGTCAGCAGACCAGCCAGTCTCGAGACTGACCGTCATTCCGCCTTCGGGGCGCGCCCAGGTCAAGTCGGTGTTCTTGCGTGTCTTGGCGCCGTACACCGCGTCGTTCACGTTCCAGAAGTACAGGGCCATGCCCAGGGTCGTGAAGAAGTTCGGACCGGTGACCGCGCCGCTCTCGAGGCTGGTCGGGCGGTCCAAGATCGTGAGGCCCCAGGCACTGCCGTTGAGCGCCAGCGTTGACAGAAAGAAGCCAAGGCCGTCCCCCCATCGACCTTGGTAGGCCTGTCCCAGACCGGGCAATAGCGCCGAGCCAATGCCGGCGGCTGCGGGCTGATTCTTGAAGCTGATGGGGGGCAGCTCGATGTTGGGTGGCCCCACGTCGAAGTTCTTTGGAATGCGGATGAGCAGCGCGTCATCTTCTTCTTGAATGAGCTTCTTGTTGGAGTCTGCGGGCGGCGCGGGTGCGCCGTAAACCAACACGTCGTCGGTGCTGGTCGCGCGGACTGGCTTGGCCTTGCACATCAGCCCGTCGTTCTCGATCTGAATGCGCGCTTCGTCGGCCTCGGGACCGTATCCCTGGGCGGCGGTGCACTGCTCGGCGGACGCGAAGTCGCTGCCCTTGTACCACTCGTCCACAGGCGCGGCTGCGGCCGCTCCGCCCTCATCACCCGCGTCTGCACTTCCGGCCGCACCATCGTCGCCATCGGTGACGGCATCGTCGGGCAGGTCCATTGCCGGGAACTCGACTGTCGCACCTTTCTCGGTGCCAGCCTCGCCCTCAGCGGCGCTCCAGCGGTCAATGATCATCTCGGTGCCCTCGGCGAGGTGCACCTTGACCTCCATGTGGCGGCCATCGAGGCGGCGCTTGAGCACGTAGGTTCCCGGCTCGAGCGCCAGGGTTACCGCCCGGTCATCGAGCTTGGCGACCTCGGCCACCGGAAGCTTGTCGACACCACGCAAGACGGTGATCTCGCCATTGACCTCGATCGGAAGCACGATGTGCGCCGTCGCGGCCTGAACCTCGGTGAGCTTGAGGTCGCCGTTGCCCTGCAAGCGGAAGTCGTAGGCGGGGTGCTGCGGGCCAGCGTCGGTGCCGGCGGTCCGCGCAACGGTCCGGTCATATGCGTAGGAGTAGGACTCGCTCAGACTGACCCAGCCATCGCCGGTGTCCGCAGCGCCGCGCAGGCCCGAGACCAAGTAATGGGTAAAGAAGCTGCCCTGAAGGTTGGCGGACTCCTGTGCATCCTCGTCTGCGGCGGAAGCGGCGATCCATGCCTCGCCCTCAGCATCGAGTCCCTCCTCGAGGAAGGGGGAGTCGACGGTCGCGCCCTTGACCTTGGTGACGGCCCCCGAGCGGCATGCGTCCAAGATGCCAAGGTGCACGTCCGCATCGATGGCTCGGATGGCGGCTTTGAGCTCCTCGTAGTCATAGATGTCTTCGTACAGCTGCAAGCCGCGCGCATCGGCGTGGCCCGAGTAATAGAACAGGAACAGGGTCTCGCCGTCCGCTTGGTCGAGATCTCCACTGATCTCGGCCAGGGTGTTGGCCAGTTGCTCGGCACTTGGGCTGTTGAGCACCTCGACGCGTCCCTCGTCGAAGCCGCCAATGCTCTCGAGCACTTCGGCCACGCGCCAAGCATCGTTGTGCGCGTACTCGAGCGTTGGCAAGTTGGCGCCGCCGTCGTTGGCGCCGACGATGAGTGCACGGCGGGTCACGGTCTCGGCGGTTGCGACGCCGGAGGACAGGAGAGCCAGTGCGAGGATTGAATGCCTCATTTCTTGTTCTCCAGGGTGACGGTTTCGAGGTGATTCGGGTGGGGGACCGCCCCGGCTTCAATCATCTTGCGCACCGATGCGGCGGACGGCTTGCTTGCCGTGAACACCGCATGGAATTGCTGCTTGCCCAGCGTATTGTCGAGGGACAGGGCGAACGGTGCTTTCTGCCAGCCGTTGTCGGTCCCATCGGCCTGCCACGTGCCGTAGACCTCGACCGTCCCGGTGCTGTCTTCGCCGGCCAAGGTCACCCAGGCGGCTGGGGGCTGCCGAACCCGCAGCTGAATCTTGTCGCCGGGATGGACCGCGTCGCCTTGACCAAGCGCCTTGGGGCCGACTTCGCGTTGGACCCAGGCCTCGAGGTGGCTGTGGCTGCCCTTGGTGGTGGTGTTGTCGCCGATGCTGCCCGAGCCGGTTGTGGGGGGCTGAACTGCTGGAATGATGAGCAGAATGGCGGCCATGGCCAACATCGGCATCGCCAGCCAGGTGGACCACTGCCCGACCCACGACGGCTGGGCGGCGGCCGGTTCCTTCATCGCCGGCGGGACGGGCTCAAGCTCGAAGGCGGCCCGATTGTTCTGCTGAGCGCCCAGGCGCTTGCTGCAGCGCTCGCACTCACTCAGGTGGGACTTGGCCATCGCCAGGTCTTCGCCCTGCAGCTCGCCATAGCGGTATCGATTGAGCTTCAGTGTCGAGAGGTGGGGGCTCATCGTAGTGCCTCCTCGAGCCACGCTGGCGGGTTGGTGGCGATTGCTTTGCGCCAAGTTGAGATGCGTTTGCGCACGGCGGCTGCGGTGACACCCAGCAGTTCGCCGGCCTCGGCGTGGGTCATGCCGTCGTAGTAGTGGTACAGAACCGCCGCCTGGGTGCCTTCATCGGCGGTGTCCAGCAGGCGGCTCACCAGATCGCGGAGCTCGTGGCTGGCCAACATTCCGTCTTCGACGCCAATGGGCAGCGGTTCATCAATCAAATCTTCGGGATGCCGTTTTTTCGTGCGAATTCGGTTCAGGCAAGTGGTTGTGGTGATCTTAAAGAGCCACGTCGATGGGCTGCTGTCCCCGCGAAACTTGTCCTTGTAGCGGTGGGCCTTGAGGAAGACCTCTTGCGCCACTTCTTGAGCGTCGGCGTCGTTGCGAAGCAGACTCCGGCACCGTCCGAGGACCATGTCCCCGTACCGTCGGTACAGTGCCGCAACATCCATCTCCATTGACCGGACAGATACCGCGGCGCGTGCGGGGGCGCCTGTCATCGCCATAGCTGGTGGCATCTTGTCCTCAGGGTCCATGGATCCGGTTTCCGCTGGTTGGACACCGCCCCGCGCGAACTCCGCTACCGGAATGCCGGTTTTCTTTTGCGGTAGCCTGCGCCCATGCAGATGAACTCACTCCGCCGCAAGCTAGCCATTGCCACCTGGAACCCTCCCAAAGAGGGCAACATCTACGGCAAGCTCACCCTCGATGTGACCGAGGCGCTCGCCTTCATCAAGTACAAGCGCAAGACATCGGCCAACAAGATCACCATCACGACCCTGGTAGGAAAGGCCGTCGCTGTGGCCCTGACCAAGGCACCTGGGCTGAACGGGCGCATTCGCTTCGGCTCGTTCATTCCCCATCCCTGGGTCAACATCACCTTCCTCGTCGCCCTCGAAGGCGGGTCGGACTTGGCGACGGTCGTCGTCAAAGACGCAGACCAGAAGAGCATCGACGACATCGCGGGCGACCTTCGCGCTGGCGCCATGAAGCTGCACAAGGGCGAGGACAAAGACTTCAACAGCACCAAGGGCCTGATCAAGCTCATTCCCAGCTTCATGCTCGGCTACATCCTGTCGATTGTCGGCTACCTGACCAGCGTGCTCGGGCTGGGTGGCGGCGGGCTCAAGCCCTTTCCTGCGGGTTCGGCCATCATCACCAACGTGGGTGTATTCGGCCTCGACGAGGGCTTTGCGCCTCCGACTCCGTTCCTGCACGTGCCCTTGTATGTGCTGATGGGTGCGGTCAAGGACAGCCCTCTGGTCGTTGATGGCGAGATCAAGATCCGCCAGACCCTGACGGTGACAGCGACCATCGACCACCGCTTCATGGACGGCGCCCAAGGTGGTGCGCTGGCCAAGACCATGCGCAAGCTCATCGAGACGCCGTGGAGCCTCGACGGGCTCGAAGGTCGTCCCGACGACTATGACGCCGTTGTGGCGGCTGAAGATGCGCCCCAAAAGGCAGAGGAGCCCGCAAAGGACCCGGTACCGGCTCCAGAGTCGACCGGAGACGCAGCGGCCGGTGGAGCCGAACCAGCCAAGACCGCCGAGGCCACCGGTGGCGAAGAGCCCGCCAAAGTGAGCGAGCCGGCCCCCGCCGATGAACCGGCAAAGACGGACGCTCCCGTAGCCAAGTAGTTCGGGCGGGCCTCAATATCGCGGTGGATGGATCGATGATCCTTCCATGCGCATTCGTACTCAGCTGCTCATCAACAATGGCCTTCGAGATGGCTCTGCAGCATCCAGACATCGCCGTGATCTTGTTGGATGTACAGATGCCCGGCATGAGCGGCTTTGAGACCGCCGAGTGCCTGCGGTTTTCGAACAGCACCAAGGGCATTCCGATCATCTTCGTGACAGCGGGGGCTCGGGACTCGGCGCATGTCTTCCACGGGTACGAATGCGGAGCGGTGGACTACCAACCGACGTGCCTGTGATGCTCGACGGACTGCTTGGTCTGATGCGAATCACCGCGTCAGTGCCCCTGGTGCTCGAGGTCTCGGACAACTTCCCGTCGGTGCTGGACATCGACCCCGTGCGGCTGCACAGGAGGACATCTTCTCGGCGTTCAAGCAAGCCGCGGCCTCGACCACCCGCAGTCACGGAGGCACGGGCCTTGGCCTGTCGATCTCGTCTCGGCTGGTTGGGTTGATGGGAGGTCGGATCGACCTGGACAGCGAGCTGGGCCGAGGCAGCCGTTTCTCGTTTGTGGTTCAGATGCCCATTGGCAATGCCCTGCTGCACAAGCAGGCCGCCGAAGAGGACGTCGATCTGGCGGGCCTGCGCGTGTTGGTCGCGGACGACAACCAAGTGAACCGGATGGTCGCGCGCGCCATGCTCGAGCGTCAGGGCTGCGAGGTCACCACCGCCAACGATGGCTACGAGGCGGTCATGGCCTGGAAGAAGGACGAGTTCGACATCATCTTGATGGACTGGCACATGCCCAATCTCGATGGAGTTGGCGCGACCTTGCAGATTCGCGATCAAGAGGACGAGGGCAGCCACATCCCCATCATCGGCGCCACTGCGAACAACACCGTCGAGGCCAAGCAGGCCTGCAGGGAGGCCGGGATGGATGACTACATCGCCAAGCCCATGCGCCTGAAGCGACTTATTGAGATCTGCGCACAGTGGGCGCCGGCAGCGACGCGGAAGCAGCGACAGACCGGCTGAATCGCCTAGGGCTGGGGCGCTGGGTTGGCCGACAGGAAGGGGCGCATGAGCGAGGCAACGGTCTGCGGACGCTCGACCATGGGCGCGTGGCCGGTCTCGCTCATCATCTGAGTGCGGCTGTCGGGGATGCCCCCCGCAAAGACAGCTGCGGCACTCGGATGAATGACCCGGTCCTGGGCGCCCCAGATGATCAGTGTGGGTGCCTCGACCGTGGGCAGCAGCGGCTCGAGCGGAACCGGACGGGTGCGCAGGTCCCCCCAGATCTTGTCGTTGAACGGCCGGTGGTCCACGGCTTGTTTGGCCAAATAGGTCTTGGCGACCCCGGGAATCCAGGGCGGCTCGACAAAGATGAACGCCAACAGGCGGTCGTAGTCGGCCACGTCTTGCACCAGCAGGGGGTTGAAGCCCTGCTCCAAGGCCTTGGTCAGTTCGCTCTTGATGGGAGAGCGCACTCCGCCGCTGTTCACCAGGGTCAGGGTGCGCACATCGTCTGGATAGGTCGCGGCATAGGTCACCGAGATGTGGCCGCCCATCGAATTGCCCACCAAGTGGATGGGCCCCAGCTGAAGCTCGTCATGGAACGCCTTGAGTCGCTGAACTTGAGACCGCACGTCGTAGCTCTGGGCGTCGCTTCGCGTGGTCTCGCCATGGCCTGGCAGGTCGGGCATGACCAAGTCAAAGCCGCCCATGTGCGGAGCCAGGCGCGTCCAGTTGTCCTTGTCGGCCGCGAACCCATGGACGAACAGGACCGTCGGCCCCTCTCCGCCGCGCAGATAGACCCACTCGTGATCGGCGACCGATATGCGTGCCTCGGACAGGCTGGCCCGGCCCCGTTCGGCAGACTTTGCGATGGCCAGCAGCAGACCGGGCTGGGTCATCGCGACCCCCGCGACGAGGGCCAGCACCACAGCGACAGCAGCGACAATCTTCATGCGTGTGGGGGTCACCGGTCCTCGCTGGTCTAGAGTGCCGCCCATGATCGGTAAGCTGTTGGCCATGCTCGGGCTCGGGGTCGAGCGACCTGAACCCCAAGACACAGATGACACCATCGATGCGGTCGTGCGCACCAGCATGGGCACCATCGAGCTGGCCCTGTTCGAGAACGACGCGCCGCTGACCGTGGCCAACTTCAAGAGCAACGCGGGCTACCTCGATGGCAGCGACGGTGATGGCTCGACCATCTTTCACCGGGTGATTGCGGGCTTCATGGTGCAGTGCGGGGGATTTCGCGAGGACGGAAGCCGCAAGGGGCCGCGCCCGACCGTCGTCTCCGAGGCCAACAACGGCCACTTCAATGTGCGCGGCACAGTCGCCATGGCGCGAACCAGCGACCCCGACTCGGCGAGTGCCCAGTGGTTCATCAACGTCGTCGACAATGGTTCACTCGACTACGGCCGCTTCAGCGCCGGCTACACGGTGTTTGGCAAGGTTGTCAGCGGCATGGACGTGGCCGATGCGATTGCTGCGGTTGCGACTCAGGCCGGTGATGTACCGTTCGACCCGATTGTTGTTGAGCAGGTGGAGATCCGATGAAGCCAGACATCGTCTTTGTGCACGGGGCGTGGGTCAACAGCCACTGCTGGAAGGGATTTCGGCAGCGCTACGAGGCCTTGGGCTACACCTGCCATGCTCCAGACTGGCCGTTTGACGATCGACCGGTCGCCGAGCTCAAAGCGAGCCCCGCCGAAGAACTCGCCGGCGTGGGAATCGCCGAGATCGTCGAGCACTATGCGGCGTTCATCGAGGGGCTTTCAGCGCCTCCAATCATCATCGGCCACAGCTTCGGCGGCCTGTTTACCCAGCTGCTGCTGGCCCGTGGCCTCGGGGTGGCTGGGGTTGCGATTCACTCGGCACCTCCGGCCGGGGTGCTGCCATCCTTGAGTGCCATCAAGGCCAGCTTGGGCGTGGTCACCACCTGGGCCCACTGGCGAAAGGTCATCGTGATGTCCAAATCCGACTGGGCGTGGTGCTTCACCCATCAGCTGTCTGAGGAGGAGCAATTGGCGACCTATGACGAGTTCGTGGTGCCCACCCCAGGCCGCCCCTATGCCCAGGCGGCGTTCTCGCCGGCTCTGGTGACCGTCGACTTCGCCAAGGCCGACCGAGCGCCTCTGCTGCTGGTGGCCGGCACCGCTGACCGCACGGTGACCTCGGACATGAACGAGGCCAACTTCAAGAAGTACGACGGCTCCAAGGCGACCACCGAGTTCAAGCTCTATGACGGCCGCAGTCACTGGACTCTGGGCGAGCCGGGCTGGGAGCAAGTCGCCGACGACGTCATCGAGTGGGCCCAGGCCGCACTGTAGTTACTTCAGCAGCTCGGCATCGAAGGTCTCGACGGACTGCACGAGGTAGGCACCCCGGGGTGGCTGATTCAGATCGGTCACGTCGGTGGCCACGATGGGAATCGCATCGGCCACGACCTCGTGCCAGGCCCAGTTACCGGGGGGCAGGTACTGGATGTCGAACTGGTCATCGACCGCGTAGCCAAAGGTGAAGGCTCCGGGCAGCGGCTCGCCGTCAATGCGCAGCTGACCGCCAATCAGGTGGGGCTGCCAGTGAATGGCCCACATCTCGTCGTCGACGTCGGCCTGCGCTTGCAGCTCGCCGGCGACCGTCCCTTCAAGCTCGCCCAGCCCAAAGCCCCAAGCTCGCTCGGCAATGGTGAGCGCGGGATTGTTGCCCCACACGTCGGGGTCCCAGCCGCGGCATCCTCCGCCCACACTGCTGATCGAGGTGTCGATTCCGAAGCCACTGGTCGCCCACGAGGCGCGAGGAACCGCCCCGAGCTCGGGATCGTGAGCAAAGCCGATGCTGCAGTCGTCGGTCTGGCCGTCGGCCTCTTCGACGTGGATGGTGATGTCGAACCAGGGCTGCAGCTGTGCCGCCGCCGCCGAGATTCCGTAGCCCACAGCCGCATCTTGGTCGGGGTCGTAGGCGAATCCACCGATCACCCTAAAGCTCACCGGCTCGGTGAACCCCGTGATGTCGGGCTCGTCCGTATCTGTGGGACCGGACGTACAGGCGATCAGCAGCAGCAAAGTCACGGAATCAGCCTACAAGGAGGGGCGAGCTTCGTCTCGCCCAGTCAACGCCCACAAGGAGGGGCGAGCTTCGTCTCGCCCAGTCAACGCCCACAAGGAGGGGCGAGCTTCGTCTCGCCCAGTCAACGCCTACGACGGGTTCACCGTCATGCGGGTGACCGTGTTGTCTTCGGCATCGGTGAAGTAGATGGTGTGGCCATCGACCGCCAGACCCATCAGTCCGCGGTGCTCGACCTCGACCTCGACCCAGTCGACCACGTTGCCGTCCATGTCGAAGGCAAAGATGATGTCCTCGGAGTTGTCTGTCACGAGCATCAGCGGGCCAAGCTCGTCGTCGTCGTACAGCTCGATGCCGCTGGGCTTCTCGAGCTGAATATCGAGGGCGTCGCCAGTCCAGAAGTCGACGAGGTTGTCGCCGTCGACGATGGTCTCGAGGTCGGCGTCCTCGACATGCTTCTGTCCCGATGGCGAGCGCGTGTCGTAGTTCGGAGCGATGCTGCCGCCCTCGTCGCCCGAGTCGGTGTCGAGCAGCGCGATGCGTGAGTTGCCAGTGTCGGCGATGTACAGCTCGTCGTCGTCGTCAAAGACCATGTGGCTGGGCACATCGTCGACCATCTCGACCTCGCCCTCGACGAAGCGCCGGATTCGGCCATCGCTGTGGTCGGCTCCGCCCGGACCGTGATCATCGCCGAAGTCGTATTCGGTGATGCTGCCGTGGTAGCCATCAAAGACCCAGTAGACACTGTCCTGTTGCCAAGCAATGCCCATGCCATTGGGGCTGTTGTGAAGCATGTCCATGTGACTGCTATGCCCGCCTTCGAACAGGTCGGCATCGGCTGGCCAGGTTGTCGGACCCATGAAGTCCTTGGGGCTTCCGCCCATGCTGACCGCACCTTGAGTCAGGTCGTCGGTCTCGTGGATGGTGGCAAACAGACCGTTGTCGCCAAAGGCGAGGGCGCTCGGCTCGGCCAAGAAGTGGGTGCTCAGTGGCTGGCCCGAGTGCGCATTGGACTCGGGGTTGCCGTCGCCGTCGGCGAAGTCGAACAGGATGGTCGTGCCGCTGTTGCCGCGGTTCACAATCCACAGCTCGTCATCGGACTGGGAGTTGATCTCGAGGTCTCGAGGCACGTTGAGCCCATCGTCGGAGTCTGCGATGACTTCAAAGGCCAAGGTCTCGGTGGTGTGGGTGCCTCCACCCAGAAGGGCGATGCCCTGTGGGCCGCCGCATCCGACGGTGACAAAGAGGGCGACAGGAATGAGAGACAGACGAGTCAAGTACATGGCGGGGTCCTCGCAAGCCCCAGATGCCACATTCAGCTGCTGGATGCACGTGAGCTGACAGGGATTGACGATCTACTGATAGCAACAAATCGTGTAGATATTCTGTCGATTTGACGTCCCCGAGGGGTCATCTAACTCAATAGAGACGCTGATGGCGCATGTGTGTACGAACTTGGCGCGACTTGGCACGAAAGATGCTTGTACCGGGTCGTAGCCGCCGCCCTTCGGTCCGGAGTCGAAATGCGAACCCTGTTGCTGTCCCTCTTGATGCTGTCGTCCCCCGCAATGGCCGATGACCTCGACCTTGTCTTCCTGTTGGACACCACGGGCTCGATGTCCGGTGAGCTTCGCGCGGCCAAGGAGCGCGTGCGGCAGATCGCCAAGGCGTTGGAGGAGGCCAATCCCGACGACACCCTACGCGTTGGTGTCGTGGCCTACCGCGATCGCACCGACGACTACATCACCAAGGTGAGCGCGCTCGATGCCGACATCGAGGTGAGCTTCCGCTTCTTGGCGGGCTTGAAGGCCCAAGGAGGCGGGGATGGGCCCGAAGATGTGCTGTCGGGCCTGCATGCCTCGATCCACGACGTGGGTTGGTCGACCGACAGCGGCGTGCAGCGGCAGGTCTTCTTGATTGGCGATGCCCCTCCTCATCTCGACTACTCGGGTCACTACGATGCCGACACGCTGCTTGCCCAAGCGAGGGAGCAGCGGGTCGTCTTTCACGCCATCGGCTGCCGCTCGCTGTCGGGCAGTGGCATGCAGTTCTTCCGCAAGGTCGCGTTCGAGACCGAGGGTCGGTACCAGCACATCGGACGGGTCAGTGTCGACGACGGCGGCTTGGCCGAGGCGATGATCAGCACCCTGACCGCGGCGCCTGAGGAATCAGACCCCGGCACGCCCATGGCCGTGCACCCCAACAGCAGCCGTCCGCCGACCTCGGCCATGACCCTGGAGGGTCGCGGTCTGTTCGTGCGGCTAGGCAACTGGTGGGACGCCAAAGAGGTGGACGAGGATGGGGTCACCAAGGCCTGTCTGCTGACCACGCTGGTTCCCGAGGGCATGGCCATCGATGGCAAGCCCGCTGTGGCGGTCAGCGACCGCGGTCTCGAGGCGACCCTGAGCCTCAAACCTGGAAAAGGTGCTGTGCAGAGCTGGGAGCTCGGCCGCTGCTTGCCCATCGACACTCCTGTCATCGTTCGCTTCGAGGAGGCCTCATGAGCCGCTCTGTACTGGCTGTCCTGGCGCTCTCGGCGCTATCTTCTCCCGCTCTGGCCCAAGACGATGCCGGCGCTGGTCTGTTCCACGAGGCCCGTCAGTTGCCCTTGGTGAGCCAGTCGATGACGCTGGAGGTCGCGGGGGGTGAGGCGACGCTGCACTTGGTGCAGGTGTTCACCAATGGCGGAAGTCAGATCAACCAGGCGGACTACCACCTGTACCTGCCGGACGAGGCCGTCGTCAGCGGCTACGGTTTTTGGAAGGAAGGCCGCTTTCTGCAGGCCAAGCTGCAGGAAAAGGACCAGGCCAAGGCGGCGCATGCCTCTGCTGTGACCGAGGGGCGAAGCTCGACAATCATGCACCGCGAGGGGCAGATCCACAGCTTCTCGGTGAGTCCCGTCGAGGCCGGTGCCTTGGCCCAGGTCGAGACGACCATTCGCCTGCCCATCGCCATGGAGCTGGGTCGCAGCCACATCAAGCTGCCTGTGGACGAGTTCTTGGGTCAGGCTGGACCGGGCACATCGCTGACGGTGCGGCTGGCCAGCGATGAGCCCCTGTCGGGCTTTGGCGTGACCGGTCAGGACTCGCTGACCCTGAGCAAGACAGCGCGAGAGGCGAGCTTTGCCTGGAGCGGTGACGAGGCCATCGACGTGTGGTGGCAAGAAGAGGTGCCGCCGTTGCTGGTGCGTGCGGACGTCACCGATGCCGGCGAGGGCAAAGACGCTGTGCGCCTGCGGGTGGTGCTGGACGATGCCCAGGCCGAGGTGAGCTACGAAAAGGTGCACGTGCTGATCGACGGCTCGTTCTCGATGCGGCGCCGAAGTGCCGCGGTCGAGACGATGGCCAATCGCTTGGCCCAGCGCTCGACGGTGCCGGTGACCTTCCACGTCGTCGGCGCGGACAGGACCGGCGTGTCGGCGAGCAAGGCGGTGGCACAGCTGCTGGATGGCTCGGCAGGACACTCCGCCAAGTGGTCGGACTTTGATGAGCTGGCCACGAGCTTGGGCTGCGGCGGGGCCGTGAAGTGCCTGGCGCTGGGTGACGCACAGCTTGCCGGTCTGGCGGCCAGCGAGCAGAGCGGGCTGCCGGTGGTGCTGATGGCCGATCCACACGAGCGCAGCTATTTCGAGGCTTCGGTGCCCAAGGGCACGGTGTGGATTGACCCCGACACCGATGCCGAGGCCAAGATGCTGGCAGCCATCGACCGCTTGGTGGTGCCGACGCTCGAGTTCAGCCACCTCGAAGAGCAGGGCGGCGAGCCGGTTCGCTTCACCGATGGCCAGCTCTCTGCAGTGGCCGAGGGCGGCATGATGCGCATGTTTGGCCTAGGAGACCCGGGGCAGCTGGTCAACGGCGACCGGGTCGTGATGTACGCGACCATTGACGGCGAGCTGATCGAACGCACGGTCGAGGTTCGACGGGTCGTGGGCAGCAGCGACGAGGGCGAGGCTGTGCGTCGCGGTGCCTGGCGGGCCGAGCTGGCCCAGATGATGCGCGCCTACAAAGACAGCCCCGACCAAGAGCTCAAGAAGCGCATCACCGCCATCAGCCTGCGCGAGGACATTCCCACGGCATTCACCTCGCTGCAGGTCGCCGACCCCGAGCTCTCCCTCGCCGCCATCAAGGGCGGGGACCCCATCCTGACCGTGTTCGCCGAGCCGGGCCTGACCGATGTGGTCGCTTGGTACCCCTTTGGCGACGCCCGCAGGCTGGTCGCCGAGGCCGGCGAGGACCGCTTCACCGACAGCTTCCTGGCCCCTCGTTACTGGGATGAAAAGGCCTACCGCGTCGATGTGTTCAAGCACTTTGCCGACGGCTCGACCACCCAGGAGGCGGCCTGGTATGTCATCGACGAGGCCAAGCCGACGGCCCGTCTGGTCACCGATGCCGAGGCCGGCGTGCTGCGGGTCGAGGGACTGATCGAAGCGGCGGCCATCGGCAGCGTGCATGTGCACACCGAGGACGAGGTCGTGCAGCTCGAGGCCGATGAGTCCGGCAGCACTTGGACCGCACCGCTGGCCGCCCTGCCCAAGGAGTTCGCCGTCATCGTGCGAGACCGAGCGGGCAATCGGACCCGCTTTGAAGCGACCTTGAAGAAGGGGGCACTGACGGTGCACTCCGACCGACGCGAACGGGCGGCCACTGCGGTGCTGCCCCAGCGTGATGCTGTGCTGGTGGGCGGTGGCCAACTGTCCTTGGACGGGGACATGGCCACGCTCCGGCACGGCCCAGGGTGGACGTTTGACGCATCAGCGCTCGAACTTCGCTCGCTCATTGTCACCTCGGTGGCCGACGTAGACGGGGACCTTTTCGTCGGCACCCGAGGTGGCGATTTGTTCCGCCTGGTGGCCCGTGCAGGGGCTCCGGCACTCGCCGAGTCCATCGCGACAGGCCATGCCGAGCACCCGGTGACGGGCATTGTCGAGTTGAGCGAAGGCACGGTGCTGGTCGGCATCTTGGGCAGCGGACTGTTCGAGGTCGAGGGAGGGCACTTGGTCAAGAACGACAAGCGCATCAACTCGGCCTATGTGACGGGACTGGCAGCCACCGACGACGGCGAGGCCCTGGTCGCGACTGGATACGGCGGCCTGTGGCGGGTGTCCGAGACTCGGTCGAAGCGCACCCGCTTCCCCCACAAGAATGTGCTGGGCTTTGAGCGCACGGGCGGCGAGCTGGTCGTGCGCAGCGGAGCCGGGCGCTATCGCTACGACAGCGACCGCCGCTTCGAGCGTCTCGATGCGGGGCTGAATCACTACGACGTCGGTGCCGATGATCTGGTCGCAGCGACCTTGTTCGCCGGACAGATGTGGGTGGCGGGCCTGGACAGCGGCATGCACCGAATGGGCGATTCCGGCGCCGAGTCGGTCGGGCTCGACCTGAGTCCCGGCGAAGGGCGCATCAACGACGTCGAGGTGTTCGACGGCCGCATCTACTTGGCGACCGAGGCGGGCCTGCTGTCGGTCGGTCCGGCCATGGACTCGGCTTCTGTGCAGCGCCACTCCGATGCGGCGACCCACAGCCTGGACGTGAGCGAGTTCGGCCTGGCAGTCGCGAGCAAGAAGGGTGTGTGGGTGCTGCGTCCAGGTGGCGAGCAGCTGCGCGTCGATGCCCATGCCAATGGCGACCTGCTGCTGGATGGCTCGACGGGCTCGTACAGCTCGGTCGCATGGCACAGCGGCGCACTCTATGCGGGCGGCATGGAGGGGCTGTACCGGTTCGATTGGTTCAGCGCCAAGCAGGTCACCGATGGATTCGGCTCGCACTGGGTGACGGCGCTGCAGAGCGATGGCGACTCACTGTACGTGGGCACCTATGCCAGCGGAGTGTTCGAGGTCGATGGCAGCACGGCCGATGAGGTCGAGCAGCTGGCCGGGCAGTGGGTCCCTCCCAATGGCCTGTCCGTGGTGAACGACGAGCTGTGGGTTGGTGGCATCGGCATGGCGCCGGTGGTGCTGACCGACGGTGGTGCCGAGCGGGTGCCGGTGCCGGTGCGCGACGTGAGCTCCGTGGTCGCCAACGGCGATCAAGTACTCATGGTCACGAGCGACGGCGTGTTCGAGCTCGGGCTCATAATGGCGGCCCCCGCCCATGAAGTTCGCCGTGGGGACCCGTCCGGTCGCAAGCTCCCTTCCCCCCACGGCGAAGGGCGGGATGCCTTAGCCCCCGGCGAAGGGCGGGATGCCTTAGCCCCCGGCGTAGCTGGCCTCGACGCAGATCTTCCGGCTCGATGAGCTCTGGAACAAGCGGAACTCCGAGAACTTCTTGTTCGCCTTTGCAGGGACCTGAACGGGCTTGTTGGCGACATGCAAGATGACGCTGCCCCTGAAGGCCTCGAGGCTGCGGCAGCCTCCTCGCTCTCCGCCGCTGTCCTTGAGCTCGAGGGACAGACCCTGCTCGATGGCCTTGCGGTCGGCTTCGCTGGCTGACCAGACACAGGTGCCGGACTGTGAGGTGCCGATCATGTTGCACTCGGCCTGGGTCATCTTGGCGCCGTACTGGCCGACGACATCGTCGATGTCCGTCTGAAACTTGCCGCGGTTGCCCATGTTCCACGCCATGGCGCAGCCGGTCATCAGCAGAATTGGACCCAAAAGAAGCGGCAGCAGGCGCATGGCGCACCTTACCGCGGGTTACCGGGCGGCATGCCCATCCCCGACGACTTTCACGAAGAGTGCCTCTACAGCAAAGAGGCTTGGTTCATCTCAGACGTGCTCGAGATGGACCGCGAGAACCTGCGCCTGGTCTGCGAAGTCGACACGACCAACCTGGGTCCGATTGTCGATGCCCAGCGCACCTTTCCGGGCCATGACAAGCACCTTCCGGGCGCGGTCGCCGTGCAGCTGACCGGCACCTTGGCCGGCATCTTGGCGGCGTATTGCATGGACATGCGCCCGAGTCAGGGCTGGGTTGGCTTTGGCACGCACATTCACCACGCCAAGTTCCCGACCATGGGCATCATCGGGCCGCCGGTTCAGGCCGCTGTCGATGTGCTCAAGAGGCGCCACTTCCGGGGCACCACCTTTGTGCGCTACCGCTACGAATACACCCAAGAGGACCGCACGGTGTATTTGGCCGAGCACTCCGCCGCTTGGTTCCAGAGCGAGCACCGTGGACCGTTGGGGGACCATTGATCATCCCGCTGTGGTGCCTGCTGGGCTTTGTGTTGTGGACCGGACTGCTGGTGGGGGTCGTGGCCGGTTGGCGGGTCTACATGACCGTGTCGGGCCAGCGCCGCAGCAACAGCTTCAGCGTCGAGGGCGTCGAAGGCCCGGACTGGTACCAGCGCGCCGTGCGGGTACACCAGAACTGCGTCGAGAACCTGCCGCTGTTCGGCTCGGTGGTGTTGATTGCCGCGGCGACCGGCGAACAGAGCAGCACCATGGACAACCTGGCCATCGCCTATCTGGTGTTCCGGCTGCTGCAGAGCGGCGTGCACCTGGGCTCGACCTCGGTGATGGCCGTCAACGTGCGCTTCACCTTCTTTCTGTTCCAGCACCTGACCCTGATTGCCTTTGTCGCTGCGATGATC